>CAYOMI010000069.1:0-7765 GCA_964405005.1 uncultured Planctomycetales bacterium
GATTTTATTTTATGGGTATAAACTTTGGTTGGTATATAATCAGATACGGCTGCTGAATGAATAACTATATCATATTTTTTAGACTTTAATTCTTTAACTATTATATTTCTTAATTCATCAAAGAACTTAAAACGAATAAGACGAATTTTTTTATTTAAACAACAAACTCCCACTGGACCAAGCAATAAAGTAACCCGGGCTCCTAAATGTTGTAGTCTTTGCGCCAATAGAATCCCTGTTTTGCCTGTGGCAATATTTGAAATTACCCTGACACTATCTATAGGAACCCAAGTTGGTCCAGCGGTAATTAGAATTTTTTTAGTAGCCAATTTCTTTTAATATTGCTTTTAAATTCGCCTTAACTACCTTCGGTTCTTTTACACTCTTTATAGCCCTATCAGGATCTTTGAGTCCATGACCCGTTAAAATACAAACTATTTTTGCTCCTTGTATTTTTTTGAAATAGCCATTTTTTACTAACTTTAATAATCCTGCAATTGAAGCGGCAGAGGCAGGCTCAACAAAAAGACCTTCTTTTTGCGCTAATAATTTATAGGCATCGAGTATCTGTTTGTCTGAAACCATATCAATAAGACCTCCTGACTCATCCCTGGCTCGTTCTGCCTGTTTCCAGCTGGCAGGATTGCCAATGCGTATTGCCGTAGCAATAGTCTCTGGATTTCTTATAGGGTGACCTCTCACAATGGGTGCTGCACCTTCTGCCTGAAAACCTAACATCTTAGGGAGTTTTTTTATTTTATTCAATTCTTTATACTCTTTATAACCCTTCCAATAAGCAGTAATATTTCCGGCATTACCTACTGGCATAACCTGAAAATTGGGAACATCCCCTAAAGAATCGCAGATTTCAAAACTAGCAGTTTTCTGACCTTCAATACGATAAGGATTTAGAGAATTTACCAAAGTTATAGGATATTTTGCTGTGATATCGCGCACTAAATTTAATGCCACATCAAAATTTCCATCAACAGCCAAAACTAACGCACCGTGAATAAGTGCTTGACTTAATTTACCCAAGGCAATGGCGCCGCGAGGTATAAGTACAATGCATTTAATACCAGCCTTTGCGGCATAAGCAGCTGCTGAAGCTGAGGTATTCCCAGTTGAAGCGCACATCACTGCTTTAGAACCTTCCTCGCAAGCTTTAGAAATTGCTACTGTCATACCTCTATCTTTAAAAGAACCTGTGGGATTTAGGCCTTCGTATTTAAGATACACCCTCACACCAAAATCTTTGGTGTGAGGGTGAACCTTATCATTAATCAATTTACTTAGATAACCTGCGTATAGTAAAGGAGTATCTCCTTCTTTAAGAGTAACTATGGGTGTTTTAGCCGTTATTGGTAAGTATTTCTTATATCTTTCAATCACGCCATTATATTGCATAACCCTCCCCCTTAAAACCTTTAAACTTTTAAACTAAACTTCCTCCATCCTTATTGCTACTGATTTCTGTTTTATAACACTCAGGTGGTCTATTTCTTCAAGTGCAGACCTTAAATTTTTTTCTTTTGCCTCATGTATAATCATTACTATTGGTACAACATGGGCTTTGCGTCTTTCCTTCTGGGTAACCGAAGCAATACTTATCCCAAATTTTGCCAATATACCAGAAATCTTTGCTAATACTCCAGGTTTATCTAAGGCCATAAAACGGATATAATATCGGCTCTCTACTTCGTCCATCCGGCGTAACCTTTTTATTAATTTATCTGAGACTACATTTAATGTTGGCCTAAAAAGTCCTGCCTTGATATCTTGGGTCAAATCCACTAAATCCGCAACTACTGCTGAGGCAGCAGACATCTGACCCGCGCCTGGACCGTAGAATAATAGATTACCTGCCAGATCACTTGATACATATATGGCATTATTTACTCCTGCTACAGAAGCTAAAAGATGACTCTTCGGAATAAGTGTGGGGTGCACTCTTACTTCCAGCTCATCATCAACTTTTTTAGCAATGGCTAATAGTTTTATTTCCAATCCCAATTCCTTAGCGTAATTAACATCGGCTAAGGATATCCGCGAGATACCTTCAATAAACACATCATCTAAATCCACGAGCCTACCAAAACATAGGTAGGTAAGGATTATTAACTTATGTACAGAATCTACACCTTCAATATCTAAAGTGGGATCGCTCTCTGCAAAACCCTTTAATTTTGCCTCCTTGAGCGCATCATTAAATGTGCAGTTATTCTCTGACATCTGCGATAATATAAAATTGGAAGTTCCGTTGACAATTCCAAAAATACTATAGAACTTATTCGAGACCAACCCCTCACGTAAAGATTTTATAATCGGAATACCCGCGCCTACCGAGGCTTCAAAATAGATGCTCTTTTGGCGATCGCGGGCAATACTAAATAACTCTCTTCCTTCTTCGGCAAGTAATGCCTTATTTGCAGTGACAATATTTTTACCCCTTTTTAAGGCTTCGATTATATATCCCTTTGCAGGATGGATACCTCCTATTAACTCTACAACAATGTCTATCTGCGGATCATTGATAATCTCTTCGGCATTACGGGTCAGAAGACTTCTATCCACGAAAACGCTTCTCCTGGAAGTAAGATTTTTATCGCATATTTTTTTGATGCTTATCTGTAATCCTGTTTTGTCGCTAAGAAAACTTTTTCTCTCCCGTAGAATCTTTACCACGCCTGTTCCCACATTACCAAAACCAATTAAACCTATATTTATTTTTTTCATAGTTTATCCTTTTTTAAATAATACTCTACAGTTTGTCCGATAACCTTTCTGTGTCTTTCATCAACCGCCAAAAATTCAAGACGGGTATCATAAATCATATCTTTCATAATCTCATGCGACTCCACAACCCTGCCAATCAGCATAATAGGATTGGGGTCAAAAGGTAACCTTATCTCAAGGGCAAGTTTCGTCTCGGGTTGAAATTTTCTGTTTGTAGTAAGCAGCATCCCTCCTAGGCTGATATTTTTTGTCTGCGTAACATCTATGTTGTTTGCTTCCTCTAGAATACGATAAGAAACAATAAAACGTCCACTTACACGGGGATGCTTTCTTCTTTCTGGTCCGGCATAAGTCATCTCTTACCTCCTTATTTCTTTAAAAACCAACTTATATATTCCTGGATTAGTTTTTTCTGCTCCTCTTCTAAATCTATAAACTGTATTCTCACGGTGTGAACCCCTGCTACAACCTTATCAGAGACGGTTTTTAGTTCATCTGAGGCCACGACCTTTCCTTTAATCTCCAGCCATTCAAAAGGCCGTGATGGAATTTTCATACGGAAAATCAAAATTTTTTCAGGAGAAAATTGTTCCCCTGTAGTTACACACATTCCTGAATCGCTAATATCTTTTATGGTAGTCATATCCCATTTCTTGTTATATGCTTCGGAATCTAAGGTATATAAAACCGTGAGTGCCTTTTTTATACGAACTGATTTTCTTTTCTCTTCCATCTTATCACCCTGATTTTAGTTATATCGGGGAGGTGGGACTTGAACCCACGACCTTTTGAACCCCATTCAAACGCGCTAGCCAAACTGCGCTACTCCCCGATAATATCATTCCTCTTTCTTCTCTCGCGTCATCAAATCCCTTACTGCTTTAAGAGGAGATTTATTTTTATAAAGAACCAGATACACCTCTTTGGTTATGGGCATTTCTACTTTGTATTTCAGGCTTAACGCGTAAGCAGATTTAGCTGTAGGTATACCTTCTGCCACCATCTGCATATTAGATTCTATTTGTTTTAAGGATTTACCTTTCCCTATCTGCTCACCTACAAACCTGTTGCGGCTATAAGGACTGATACAGGTGGTTACCAGATCGCCCAGACCACTTACGCCACTAAAAGTACTTAACTTCGCCCCCATGGCCTGACCCAATCTTGAAATTTCTACCAGTCCCCTTGCAAGTAGGGCAGCCTTAGTATTTGTACCAAACCTAAGACCATCAGATATACCACAGGCAATGGCAATTATATTCTTAAGACTGCCGCCTAATTCCACGCCGATAACATCATTATTGGTATAAATTCTAAATTTCTCAGTCATAAAAATCCCCTGTAAATATCTCCTTATCTCTTTATCGCCAGAGGCAATCACTGCGGCAGTAGGTAATTCCCTGGCAACCTCATGAGCAATAGTTGGACCGGAAAGTACAGCCAGTTTCACATTGCCCAATTCTTCATAAATTAACTCAGACATTCTCTTTAATGATCTTAACTCTATACCCTTAATCACACTTAAATATATCGCCTGGCGATAACCATTAAAGCGTTTAACTTTCTTTAAAACCTTTCGCAAGTGTTGCGAAGGAATAGCCAGAATGAGCAATTGTCTATCTTGGATAGCACTCTTTAAATTATGGGTAATTTCTATCTCTTTAGGTATTCTAATGCCCGGTAGAAATTGAGTATTTATTCTTTTTTTATTAAGATAATTAACGTAATTAATAAAAGTACCCCAAAGCGTAACTGAAAAACCCTTGCGGCATAATAATATTGCTAATGTTGTTCCCCAGCCTCCGTCACCTAAAACAGAGATATCAAATTTCCTCATTCTCCTCCTGCTCTTGCTCCTGTTCTTGCTCTTGCTGACTCTCCTCTGCTAATTCCTCTTCCTCCTCTTCTTCTATTTCTTCTGGTATCTGTCCTTTTAAAAAATGAATCTTCGGATATATATTGGTTAAATTCTTCTCCTCGCGCGTAAGGAATCTAACCCCTATCTCGTAACTACCGTCTTGCTTGTGTCTGGTTCTTACCACTTTGCCGATAATCCCATTTTGATAAATAAGACTTCTCTTTTCCAACTCTTCGCATATTTTTAAAGTTGTTCTATCAAAACAAAGCCATAATATATCCTCAATGTTGACGCTATCTTTTAGATTACAAAGTAGTCCTGATTGACTAATATTGACAATATACCCCTCTAACAATTTAGAGAGCGTCTCTTTGTGACAAACTTTATACGCAAGAGGACTGATATAATCCAATCTTATAAACTGTCTACGTTCCTGTCCTTTATACATTTCAGTCATTTTTATCCCACCTTTAAAGTTGTTTTATTAGTTCTTAATTTGGCTAGTTCCCAGGCATACTCATAAAGATGTAAGCCTTTGCTTAGCGCAATAATTTCACCATCGTCAACACCGATCTCATCAGCCATATATTTTTTTACCAATTGTAATCCTCCCAGATTCGAAGGAAAGCCTCCCCATAAATCCCAGGAACGAAAATACAATATAAAATGGAGTTTACCGTAACGGACCCTGGTATCGATAAGCCTAAGACAGGGTGGATCAACTAATTTGATATCCGAAGGCATACCAATCTCCATAATGGCCTGATTTGTGCCAAATCCCTTTTCCTTATAAATCTTAATTACCTCTTCTATTTGATTGACATTAAGAGGCATCTCTTTAATCATCTCCTGACCATTGATATTATGCCTGACTTTTACCTTTGGGTCTACGAGTCTTTCTCCGTAAGTATAATCTTCTGTTTCGGTCTTTGTACCGGTTAGCAGGTAACTCAGGTACCCTTGAATATATTCCATATCTGTTGGCACAGGTATACTCATTCCTTCAGGAATTATAGGTATAATCTGATGCGAAGGCTTTCTTGCTCTCACCACCGCAAAATCAAATTCTAAACGCCTCTGTCCTTCGTAACTTCCTTTAGTAATTGTATAAATATGACCTTTTTCCAAGATTGCTGAAAGGCACTGAAACCAGGCATCATCTAAATCAAAGGCATCAATAAAAACTGGTTTTAAAAATTCCTCGTTCATAAAATATAATTATTTTTCGCTTTTATCCTGAGCTGTCTTAATAGACTCTTTAAAACTACTTATAATCTGAGATATTGGCATATTTTTGCCAATATAACCAGAGCAACCCAGACTTTTTGATTTAGCAATCAATTCCTCATCATAACCAAAACCTGTAATCATAATTACAATTAAGTTAGGCTTTAAATCCTTTATCTTTTTTAAGGTTTCCAGGCCCGATATGCCGGAAAGTTTTATATCCAGAAGTATAACATCGAAACTTTCTTTTTTGAGGATATCCAGAGCCTCTTCTCCAGTTGAAAC
The DNA here is from genome assembly GCA_964405005.1 of uncultured Planctomycetales bacterium. Taxonomy (GTDB): domain Bacteria; phylum Omnitrophota; class Gorgyraeia; order Gygaellales; family Profunditerraquicolaceae; genus CAYOMI01. The sequence goes on from CAYOMI010000069.1 coordinate 6,107, forward strand.
GCACTTAACCGCATATTCTTCTTTTTTTAATAGAACTTCGAATAAATCTCTTACCGGTGCCTCGTCATCAACCACTAAAACTCTATATGACATCTTACTCCTTTCTAGGCAAAGGGTAGTTTAATAATAAATGTTGTGCCCTTATTTACCTTTGTCTCTATATCTATAAAACCATTATGGCTTTTAATAATATTGTAGCAGATTGAAAGACCCAGGCCCGTGCCATCTCTCTTGGTAGAAAAAAAGGGCATAAATATATTCTTCAGGTCTTCCTGCGCAATACCACGGCCTGTGTCACTTATTATAATCTGGGCAAAGCTATTCATAAAATTACTTGTCTTTATAGTAATCGTGCCACCTTCTGGCATGGCCTGATACGCATTGATTAATAAATTCACAAAAACCTCTTGCAGTTGATTCAAATCGCCTTTAATGGGAGGTAAATCCACGTTCAACCGTTTCTCTATATCTACTTTGGCAGCAGGTAATTTATGATAAGTCAAAAATGGTAAGACGCTCTCAATAACCTCATTTATATCCAATTCCTCCAACTTGGGAGTTGTTTTACGACTAAATTTAAGAAAACGGTCTATAAGTTTTCTTATCCTATCTGCCTGGGTATTGATAATATTTAGTTCCTCTTTTAATTTAGCAGATAGTCTTTTTTCTGCTAGTATCATCTCCAGCCTTCCCGATATCACAAATAAGGGATTATTAACCTCATGGGCCATACCTGCGGCTAATTGACCAATTGCCGCCAGTTTTTCTGTCTGAAATATCTGATATTCTAATTTTTTCCTTTCAGTAATATCTTTGGCCATAAATATATATCCTATGCGTTGACCCAGTGCATCAATAAACTGGCTTACCGTCAAAGTCACAGGAAAACACTCTCCGTCTTTTCTTTTTAATTCCAGGTCTGTTTCATACTGGCCGCGTTGCTTTACCTGCTCCAATATAAACAGTAATTTGGACTTTGCATCTTCTTCGGTATGCAGAATATTTATGTGTTTAAAAATAACCTCATCTTTCTGCCAGCCAAACATTGCTTCAAAACCCATACCATAGTAAGTAATATTGCCATCAAGATTAGACACATATAAGGCGTATTCTTTTATGCTGGAGAAAATATCCTTAAGCGTCTCATCTATTTTTCTAAGCGCTGTTTCTCTTTCTTTTATCTCAGTAATATCGTTGCCTACCAGCAACACTCCTTCTAATTCGCCAGATTCAGTCAGCATAGGAGTTATGCTCCAGCAGATAAACTGCTGATTGTTATCGCTGGTAGTAATAACCCCTTCAAAATTATTTGGTCTTTTATAATTAATGGAATCATCCATAACAACTTTAAACATCTGTTGATTTATAGGGCTATCAGTATCGCGGTATAAAACATTCAACCAATATAGACCCAAAATATTTTCTTTTTTTCTTCCCGTAATCTCTTCTACTTTTTTATTACATAAAGCTACATTACCTACATTGTTCAAGAAAAGAACAAATACATTAGCGTCATCAATAAACTTAGAAAGTAATTTTTCGGTGTCTTGAATAGAAGAATCCATATTATTTCTCAGCTTCTCTTATAGTTCGACCTTATCAAAAGCGAGCGATGGGAATCGAACCCACATATATAGCTTGGAAGGCTATTGTTCTACC
>CAYOMI010000070.1:0-7745 GCA_964405005.1 uncultured Planctomycetales bacterium
GTATATAGATATTTACAAAAATTTTTTTGAAAAAGTTCGTAAGGGAAACAAGGTATTCTATAAAACTGTCCGTGAAAAATCTCTCTACCCCAATAATATTGTTGAATTTCCCGCAGTCAAAAATCCCGATACAGTGAGGTTTTTTATTCTCGGCGGCTCTGTAGCGGAGGACTTCAACAAATTCCCCTTTAGGGCTTTTTTAAAATCGCTGATTCCAGATAGAAATTTTGAGGTTATCAATTGCGGCAGAGGATCATATGATAGTTACCGGGAATATCTAGCTGCTAAGGAAATTGTTTCGTATGCTCCTGATTTAGTTATCGTCATCTCCGGAAATAACGAGAATTACCAGAGATATAAAATTAATTTAACCGCGTATTATCTGAATAAATTTTTTAGAAAATTCTGGGTATATCGTAAGTTGCAGAACCGGGTAGCTGAGCGAATGAAAGATCAGAGACCAGATCCTTCGATAGTCAGAGAAAAGCATCTTAGAAATTATGCGAAAAATATTCGAGCGATCGTTCACCTGCTCCGCTCGAGGAATGTTCCCCTTGTTCTTTGTACTATTCCCGCCAATTTTAAAGATTGCCCTCCCGGAGGGGAGCCGCCTTTAAATAAGCAGTTTCTTCTATCCTCGTTTTTGCTGGAAAATAAAGATTATGCTGGAGCCGTCAGGGGTTTTCAAAAATTTTTAACAGACAATCCTGGCAATCCAGATAATCGCCTCTGTTTATATTTTCTCGGTCGTTCCTACGAAGGCATAAAAGATTACGGCAAGGCCAAGGCATATTATTTGGAAGCACGGGATTTGGGATTTGCTACAGATGGAGCAGGAAGCACGAGTAATGAGATTATACGTCAAATCTGCCTGGAAGAGAAGGTCGCTCTTGCAGATTTAGAAAAGCTCTTTATGCAAGTTTCACCTTTTGGCTTATGCGGACGTAATCTATTCTATGATTATTGCCACTTGCATCCAGCCAGCTATTCGCTATTTGCGAAGTGCATTAGCCAGGCAATATTTGAAAATAAAAAATTAGGCGTAGATTTATTCGGGAAAACAAAGGAAATGCCGGAATTTTTATCTTTACCAAGTAGACAGTGTGATTTCTTGCGTGAAGGCGATATCTACCTGATGGTTTGGACTACCGTCTGGAGAGTTTTTGAAGAAGGGTTTTTAGAAATTAACCCTAATAACGAAATCGATTGCCTGTTTAGCGAACAAACTATTTCGTATTTAGAGACCCTTTATTTAATGGATCCGAATATGCTTTGGAAATTACAATTTATGCAAGAGAATATAGTTGCCGAATTTTCCAAAAACCCTTGGATTAAAGATTTTTTTGTCGTCAAATATAAGGTCTATTCACAAATATTTTGGGCTAGATTGTTCTATTACGTAGGAGAGACTTACCGGCGCTTAGGGGAGTATCAGAAGGCGCTCATTCTATTCGATAAATCGATATCTATGAATGGGAAAGATTATCACCCTTATCTGGGTAGGGCTTTAATATGTCATGCGTTAGGTGAACCGCGCAAGATAGTCCAAGAGAATTTTACTCGGGCAGAGAAAATATCAGAACGCGAACAAAAGTTAGTAATCCAATATTATAAGGAAATTCTTGAGTTATAACTATGGATAAAATCTCTTATTTTTCGTTGAGACGCTTATGTCACTCATGGATTTTTATAGCTATTATGTTAATCGTAGCAGTGACGGCTTTATTCCTGCCGGTAATGATGGGCTGGCGGGGTATTTTTCATGATGACCTGGTTAGAGAATCTTTCCCCCGGTATTATTTCATCGCCTATAATTTTCAACGCGGCATTATCCCGCTGTGGGACCCGCATACCTGGTGCGGGGCTATTCCATTTTACGCGCGGTATCTTTCAGATACTTATTATATATGCCTGTGGCCATTCCTTTTTCTTGCTAATCTAAATAATATTACTCATTCCTATTGGTCGTTTATCATTTTGCCTCTGTGGTTGCATTATATTTTGGGGGCAGGGGGTATGTTCATTTTTTTGAGGCGATTAATAGGGTGTTGCCGTTTTTCATCCTATTTTGGAGCGCTGGCTTATATTTTCAGCCCCTGTTTTATCTATGCCCATGTCTGGCCGCAGGCTATTTTTACGTTAGCATGGTTACCCTGGTTGTTACTAATTTATGCGTCGGCTGTTAAGGAGTGGCGGATTTGGAAGATAATAGCGGGCGGATTGATTTTTGCATTTATATTAACATCAGGGCAAATTACCTATTGGCATTTTACCGCTTTCCTATGGGGAGTAGTGATTATATTTACTATAATCTTTCAATTGCGCACACGTAAAGGCGGCGCCTTTAAGGCATCGTTACTTGCGGCTTTTTTAATTTGCATCATAGGCATTGGTTTGAGCAGCGTGTATCTGTTCTCATTTATTGATGGCAGGCAATATACGCAGGAACATCTCGAATTAACGCTAAGCGCTGCCCTAAGCCGCGATGGAGCAAATTTACCTCCTTTTTATCTTGCAACGCTCCTTATACCTAATTTATTTTTCAATATAACGGGAGTGAAGTTATTGGATATTATTCCCGATGAGATATATTTCTGGGAAGCTAATATGAGCGGAGGTATGGCGGTTTCGCTATTAGTTATGCTGGCGTTGGTCTTGGCTTTGACAGTGCCTTTGAGGAATTCTAAGGGTTGGCAAAAACGTTGGTGGGTAGTGGTATTTAGCGGTATTTATCTATTTGCTGTTTTGTGTACCCTGGGAAGGCATACGCCATTTTATAGATACGTAATCGGATCCCTGCCGATTATAAGAACTTTACCCCTGCCTATTCGCTACCGGATGCTTCAATGCTTCGCTGCAGCTGTATTAGCCTCTATTGCCTTAGACTATCTGGCTGCTTCTTCTTTCATCTCACAATTGAAAAGCCATTTACGGCGTTGGATTTGGATTTATATTACCTGTTCATTCTTTATAATTATGGCAGCGTTGAATTACTCATTTAACTATTGCAGTTACAAAATCTTCGATAAATGGTCAGAAGACCCTATAGCTACAGCAAAGAGCTATTTTTCTATCGGAGGGGGGGTAGGCAGATATACTTCCCCCTATTTTGTTACCAGAAAAATAGGAGTAATATTTGATAATGAATCTTTCGGCGAAATACGATATGCTGATAATGATAAAGTTTTGCCAATTGAGGGAACACTGGCGACCTATTATTATGCTCCCGGAAGGGGATGGCGTGAGTTCGATGTTAACATCCCACCCCGTAAGTTCATTTGGATTTACCAAAAGTCTGGTATGGCTAAAATAGGATATAAAGAGTCAGAAATATTCAATGATGTTTCTTACTATGATAATGATAAGAAAGAATGGACTATTTCCCCACAGATGAATGCTATATGGTTTTATTATGAGGAAATGGTAAGGAAAGGGGTGAAGGGGCGAAGCTTGAAAGAGGAAGTCTTGCGTCTATTCAGAGAGGGAGAGTTTTTTCGGAGATGGCTTGTTACTTCGGTTTTATATTGGGTATTGTTTTCTGCCGTAATAATTTTTGGCCTGCATTACGTGTCCCCAAAGAGATTCAGTTATTTTCTGGGCGCGGTCGCCTTAATGGAATTTTTTGTCTTTGCCATAAGTGCATTCTATTTAAGCGGTTATGGTTGGTATACAGGCAAAGATATTCCCCGGAGAGATATAAGTCCTTTAGATGTTCCCGTAGTTCAAGAGATAGTGGGGCCGCTGACGGCAGTGACTACTAATCCGACCTTACGCATTGCTACGCTTACGCCATACTTTGATAATTACGTTAGATTAAAGAGACGGTTTGCCCTAATGGGTTTTGAGATGCACCCCATAGAAACGCGTTTTAAGCGCGCGCTTGAAGCTGCATATGGCAGACCGGTGGATTGGGGTTACTATAATAAGCCGCATAAGCCGATTCATATCCCTTTCCTAAATAATTTTTCTGTAGGTTATTTTTTGAGCGGCGATACCAGAAATATTTTTTCAGGAGACACAAGCGTATTACTTCCCGGCCCGCTCAAATTATTTACTCATATTAATCCCGATGCCTTGCCTCGTGCTTTTACCTTGGACCGGGTAATTTTAGCTTCAGAAAAAGAACAGCTAAACCGGTTAGTCTCGGGTGATTTGCGCCGAGCCGTATATATGAATCCTTCTGAATGTCCCCAATCGCTGAAATTTGATACGGATAGCGCAGAGGATTCGGCATCCTACTTTGCTAACTTGCAGCAAACCAATCAAATCTTCCGGCTTAATCTGGATAATCCAAATCGCATTGAGGTAGATATTGAAGTAAATAAGCCGGCCATGCTGGTGCTAACGGAAGTTTGGTATCCCGGATGGGGGGCTACTATTGATGGCCGAGCAGCCCCGCTTTATCGTGTTAATTATTGTCAACGCGGGATATGGTTAGAAAAGGGTAAACACGAGGTGCGGTTTCGTTTTCTGCCCTTGGCATGGCGATGGGGAATGGGCATTTCTTTGGGGGTAATAGCCTTACTAGTTTGTTTATTAGCTATATATGAGATAAGAAAGATAATCAGATAAATGAAGAAGCATAAAAAGTTGATTAAGAGGATGAACTTGAGAGAAGGCCAGATAGCCAGGTTAAAGAAAAAGGCAAATTGGGTGCGTAGGCAAGTTCTTGATATGGCGGTGAGAGCCGGAGCCGGACACATCGCGCCTTCCTTTTCCTGCATTGACATTCTTGTCACACTTTATTATGGAGGCGTTTTACGCGTAGATTCAAATAATCTTAAGCGGGGAGAGCGCGATAGGTTTATTTTAAGCAAGGGGCACGCAGCTTTAGCATTATATGCTATTTTAGCGGATTGCGGCTTTTTCCCTGTATCTGAATTGGTGACATTTACACAAGAAGGAAGTCATTTAGGTGGCCATGCTGAAGATGTTGTTCCGGGGATAGAAGTTGCTACAGGTTCTTTAGGGCATGGTCTATCAATAGGCACCGGGTTAGCCTTAGCTGCAAAAATGGATAAAAAGAAATATCTTACGGTTTGTTTGATGAGCGATGGAGAATGTCACGAAGGCTCAGTTTGGGAAGCAGCTATGTTTGCGGGACACCACCGCTTAAATAATTTAATTGCCATAATTGACAATAATGGACTTTCGGCTATAGATTTTCTTAAGAAATACTTAGATATTGCTCCTTTGGAAAAAAAATGGGAGTCTTTTGGTTGGGAGACAGTAGTAATTAATGGCCATTCTTTTAAAGAACTTTTCGGCGTATTAGATAGCCTGCGTTTTCGTTCCTCAAATCGCCCGTTAGCAATAATCGCGTTAACTACCAAAGGAAAAGGCGTCTCGTTTATGGAAAACGAGCCTATATGGCAATACCGGCTACCGCAAGGGAAAGAACTTAAGTTAGCCAGAAAAGAACTTTCTTGCGGTAGAAGCGATTTTCTTGATAAAGTATAAATGATTATTAATAGAACTCATTGGTTAGTTTTTAGAAAAACACTGCTATTTTTTCTAACAGTAATATTAATTTGTTTAGTTACTGAAATGGGTTTAAGAATTGCAGGGCATATTTATTTATCAAAGTCATATATCGAAGCGTATAGAGCACAATACGGTAATTCCAAGGGAGAAAATATTAATATTGTTTGTTTAGGCGAATCATCTACTGAGGGGCTATGGGTTAAATGGGAAGACTCCTATCCGAAGCAATTGGAAAATCAATTAAGGCAATTTTATTCCAATAATAATATAAAAGTAATTGTTCCGCCGCATATAGGGCAGAATACTTCGCAAGTAGCCAATAGAATAAACCGGTATATTAGTTTGTACAGACCGAAGTTGATAATTTTAATGGTTGGCTGCAATAACACATGGTCATTTGCAGAAAGCCACATCATTAAATTCATGACTGAATTTAATAAAGAAAATTGGAAGGTAAGGGTGTTACTTGTTTTAGACAACTTTCGTCTATTCAAGGTGTTACGTTATGCTTATCTTAAATTTGCTGCTAAATGCAAATCAATTTCTAATAGAGATTATTTACTTTTTGCCTTCGGCCATCCCGAATACGTACTTCCTGAAACTGCAATATGGCCTTATTTTTTTGAAGATTTAAACGATAGCCAGAAGCAAAAAGTAAATCGCCTCTATAGAGAAGGCTTTTTTGAAAAATTGAACAGGAGAGCCTTTGCGGAATTATGGAAGTTCGATGTGCGTTATATAATTCAGGAAGCCAAACTTCACAATGTTAAAATAGTATTAATGACCTACCACATCAACCCTATGAGATATATATCGATAAATGATTATATGGCTATGGCCGAAGAGCAGGGAATCCTGTTAATTCGTAACGATATTTCATTCGATTCGTTAATTAAAAGAGGCGTAATAAACAACTTTATTCTTAGCGATAATTGGCACCCGAATAAACTCGGTTATTCAATAATCGCGAATAATATTTTTGAAGAAGTCAAAAATAATGACCTCTTGCAATTACAGTAAATAAAGTTAAATAATCAAATTTAGAATGAATATGGTATGGCTAAAGTTAACCCGTTTAAATATGGAAGTTATCGCGCCTGCCTCGCCGGACAGACGGGAAGCGATTTCCTTAAGAGTAAGACTATGAGCCATTGGCAAAGAGGGATGCGCGACGCTTTTTTTGACGCACTTTTCAATTTAGCCAGAAAAGATAAAAACGTAATCTTGATTACCGCTGATATAGGGGCGGTATGCCACAATGAATTTAGGCAGAAATTACCTAAACAATATATCAATATCGGCGTCGCCGAACAGAATATGATCGGCGTGGCTGCGGGTTTGGCCCTGGCAGGCAAGATTGTTTATGTCTATTCGATAATTCCTTTTGTCACTATGCGCTGCTATGAACAGATAAGGGTGGATTTATGCGTTATGAATTTGCCGGTAACAGTAGTAGGTATAGGGGCGGGTTTTGATTATTCTACCTTAGGTCCGACCCATCACGCTACAGAAGACATAGGATTAATGAGGCTGCTTCCCAATATGAGTATTTACAGCCCCAGTGACAGCGTAATAGCAGGCTTGCTGGCCAAGGCCTGCCATAAACAGCCGGGGCCTAAGTATATCCGGCTCGATAGGCAAGGTTTGCCTTTGTTATATAAGAAAGAAAAAGAGATAAATATATCCAGGGGGCTTTCTTTGTTAAAAACAGGTAAAGATTTATATATAATTAGCACCGGCAGGATGGTTTATGAGGCTTTAAATATTGCCAAGGCACTATCCCGTTATTCAATTAGCGCGGGCGTTATTGATTTATTCAAAATAAAACCTGTTGAAGAACAAAATTTCTGGTCAGTTATCAAAGGAACAGACTACATAGCAACCTTAGAAGAGCATTTTATTACGGGAGGTATCGGTAGCATTATCTCAGAGATGTTTGCCAGAGATAATAACGCACCAAGGTTAAAATCTTTCGGGATACCGGATAAGTTTTGCAGGAGATATGGTCCAAGAGAATATTTACGGTGCATAAATAAAATAGGCGTTAACAGCGTAACAGAATCCATAAAAGCGTGGATAAAAAAATAAACACGGTGGTGGTGATTCCTACCTATAATGAAGCACCGCATATCGAGAAATTGATTTCCCAGATTTTATACCTGCAACCGGCATTCAATATTCTTGTCGTAGACGACAATTCACCTGACGGGACAGGCAGGATGGTAGAGGGATTATCAAAGAAGTCGGATAAAATAAAGATT
>CAYOMI010000071.1:0-7668 GCA_964405005.1 uncultured Planctomycetales bacterium
GTATAGAAACCCTACCATTATTGAGATTCCTATTGAGGAGAGGCCTGTAGCGCGTTTTTTAATCTTCAGAGAAAAAGGTATCCCCAAAAGAATTATAATTATACTTGTCAACGGCATAGCGAATCTTTGAAATAGCTCCACCTTTAGGTTTCTGGCTATGGAGGTAGCCCCGCTTCTTGATAATTTCCAGATATAATCTTGCAGTTGGGCTATAGTCATAAAATCCAGCTGCTGCCTGTATCTTAAGAACTCACGTGGCGTCTCTGTAATTGACATTACTTCTTCTTCAAGATATTGAGGTTCATTTATAATTTGACCATCTTCATCATAAGTGTAGGTTATGCTCTGATAGAATTTCCAGACGCCGTTTTCATATACGCCTTTGTTTGCTACTATCTTTTTTGTAATGTTTTGTTTTTCATCCTGTTCATAGATAATTATTCCTTCCATTGTGTTTAGAGCCACAGTAAATTTGTTTATAAAAAAGAGTCTGTTTCTTAGTCCGAACATCGAAAGATTGATGATTACCTCTTGTTCCTTTCCTTGGCTTTTTTTTATGCCTGTTTCCATCTGGTTTTTGATTTTTTCGGTAAGATAAAAGGAATGAGGCACAAATCTGTCATTAATCCAGAATACCAATATACTGACCAAGACCCCGTATATAATTACAGTTTTGGTAATCTGAAATATGCTTAAACCCGAGGAGCGCATGGCAATGATTTCATTATCACGGTTGAACTTTCCGAAAGTATAGAGCGTTGCCAGAAGACAGGCGATGGGTGATAGCCGGACAAAAATAATCGGCAGATATGAAACATAATATTTTAATAAAATCTGGACATTCACTTTTTGTTTTAATATTTCATCCAGGTGGGCGAATATATCTATAGTAATGTATAAGAAGAAAAATATTATAAGGCAGCCCAAGAAGATACTTAAGACAGACTGAAGAATATAACGGTCTAATATGCGCATATTCTATAGGTTAAAATAGCACCTATTGTCCCGAAGATGATATTGGGTATCCACATCAAAATTTTAGGGTCAGCATATCCCTCTAGACTTAATGCCTCGCAACCCATAAGCAAAATATAATAGAGGCCCACGATTATAAAAGCAATACCAAAATTAATGGATTTTTCCCTGCGGCGGGTGACTATGGCTAATGATGTGCCCAAAAGAATGAAGACAAAACAAGCAAAGGCCAGTGATATTTTTTGCTGTACCTGTGTTTCAAGCGGGTGGGGGTCAATGCCTTCTTTTCTAAGTTTAGAAATTTCGTTTTGTAGTTCCTGGATAGTCATATCCTTTGGTTTTTTCTCAATGCTGTTTTTATCCTGGGCATGAGCTAAGTTTAAGGTCATAAAATAGGTTTTAAAATTTAATTTATAGAAGACATTAGGATTATCGGGGTCAGGCTCATCGGATGTTCCGTTAATCAGTTTTAGTTTTACGATTTTTTGTTCTGGTATGGCAATAAACTCTCCTTGCTTGGCAACAATAGTGCGGGTGGGCTTACCTTCTCCTCGGGGTTCATATATGCGGATATTACTGAGTTTATTTTGGTCTATGTGATAAATAAAGAGTATATATTTTTCAAAAGAATTAATAAAAACCCCCGGCTCCAGGGCAGCAGTGGGATTTTTAATTCCTACATCAATTAAGGTTTTTCTTGTTTCATAATGCGCATAGGGAATTACCCGGTCGTTAAACAGAACCAAAATTAGGCTTAAGATTAATCCTAAGATTAACAGGGGCAATATCAGGGTAAACAGGTTAATGCCACTTGCTTTTATAGCCACGATTTCATTATCGCTGGATAGCCTCCCCAAAGACATAAGCACTGCAGTTAATGCCGCAATAGGCAAAGTATAAATAAGTAGATAGGGAGTCATAAGGAGGAATAATTTTGCTACACTATAAATATCCACACCTTTGTTGATTACCAGGTTTGCTATTTTAATGAGATTACCCAAAAGCATAACAAAGGTGAGGACAGCAAGAGCAAGAAATAAGGGCCCGATAAATTCTTTCAATAAATAGTTACGCAAAATTTTCATGGGTTTTAGTTGGCTATGGTTAAGACGAATACGATATTTGCTCCTGCTTTTTTTAAAACAAAGGCAGCTTCAGAGGCAGTGGCTCCCGTAGTTAAGACATCATCAACCAAAAGAAGATTTTTACCTTTTAAAAATCCATCCTCCCTGACACAAAAACTTCCTTTTACATTAGAGAGTCGTTCGTTCTCCGACAATTCTGCCTGCGGTAAGGTTTCGCGATAGCGGATAAGGGTGTTACTTAATATATTTTTGTCGAATTCCTTAGCGAGATAATTACTTAAAATTTCTGCCTGGTTAAATTCCCTCTCGCGCATTTTTGTCTTATGCAGAGGAACAGGAATAATGAAATCCATATAATCAATAGGGAGATCATATTCCCTTACAAATTCAATCATGGGTTTGCTTAAGGGTTTGCCCAAGTGGTCTTTATTATTGTATTTAAACTCATGAATCAATTCTTTGATGATTCCTTCATAAACACAAGGGCTAAAAGCGCGGTCAAATTGTAAATTATTTTTTATGCAACCCGGGCAAATCCCTTGCTTAAGATTACCCCTTTCTAAATGTCTGCCGCAGAAATGGCAGAAAGGAGGTACATTTCTTTTAATATTTGTCCAGCACTCCAGACAGACGATGTCATCTATATTTGCTTTTGCTTTGAGGTTTTTCTTACAGGCGAGGCAGATTTTAGGATAAACTAAATCCACCAAGCCCTGCACAAAGTTTCCTAACATGTCCATATCATAACAGTTAAATCAGGGCTTGTCAAAAGAATTGACATAAGCCCATTTCAAGGGTAAAATTATTCTACTATGGCAGAGCAAGAGGTAAAAGAACTGAAAATAAAATTACAGGAACTCCTTAAAAAGCAAGCCTTAAAGAGAGGTAAGTTTGTCCTTTCTTCTGGTAAAACCAGTAATTATTATCTGGATGGTCGGATAATTACCCTGACTCCTGAAGGAGCGTATTTAGTTGCGAGTATTATTCTGGAGCTTATTAAGGGTAAAAAAATAGATGCCATTGGCGGACCTACCTTAGGCGCAGACCCTATTGTAGGCGCAGTCGCTGCCTTAAGCCATATAAAGGGTATACCAATTAAGACATTTATTGTGCGAAAAATTGCCAAGATACATGGTATGCAGCGTCAAATTGAGGGGCCAGAGTTGAAAGCGGGTAATAGAGTGATTTTAGTTGACGATGTGGCTACGACAGGCAAGAATTTATTGGAGGCCAAGGCAGCCGTACAGAGAATGGGCGCAGAGGTTAAGCGGGCAATAGTCATTGTGGATAGAAAAGAAGGCGCATACGAAAATTTGGCCAAAGAAGGTTTGAAGTTAGAATCGATATTCAAAATCGAAGATTTGGGTATTTAGAATTTAGGTGGAGATAAAAAAAATAGTTGTAGTTGGCGGTGGTCCTGCCGGAATGATGGCAGCAATTAGAGCAAGCAAGCTTCGGCAAGATGTAACCCTCATTGAAAAAAATCCCACCTTAGGCAAGAAACTTCTTTTAAGCGGCAAAGGCCGCTGCAATCTTACGAATCTTTGCGAACAGGATTCATTTATTAAGCGCTTCTCTAAAAAGGGCGAATTTCTAAGGAGCGCGTTTAAGAAATTCTTTAATAAAAACTTAATGAATTTTTTTGAAGAGAGAGGTTTGAAATTAAAAGTAGAAAGACAATTACGGGTATTTCCAGTAACTAACAAATCAAATAGTATTCTGGAAGTATTAAAAAAAGAATTAGCCAGAAATAAGGTAAAGATTATTTATAAGGCTAGACTCAAAGATATCTTGGTTGAAGATGGTAAGATAAAAGGGCTGTTACTTGCCGATGGAAGTTCTATTGTAGCAGATAAAATTATTTTAGCCACCGGGGGTATCTCTTATGCCTTTACCGGTTCAACCGGAGAAGGATTTCAGATAGCCAAGAATTTAGGTCATTCTATTATTGAGTTTAAGCCAGGACTTGTGCCTTTAGAAACAAAACAAAAGTTCCCACAATTGTTAGAAGGTCTCACCCTAAAAAATGTTCGTCTTATTTTTAGTAACGGCCCCCAAAAAATAATCTCGAATATTGGTGAGTTATTATTTACAAGTTTCGGTGTTTCCGGCCCTTTGGTTTTAACTTTAAGTAGTCAGGTTGTGGATTGGTTAAAGGATGGGAGCCTTGTTTATGTAAAGATAGACTTAAAGCCGGCTTTATCTAAAGAACAATTAGACCTTCGTCTCCTAAGAGAGTTTACTATAAATTCCCAGAAAAGCATCAAAAATGCACTTAAGAATTTATTACCCAAAAGATTAGTTGATGTTTTTTTGGATATTGCTAAAATTAATCCTGATAAAAAGGTAAATCAGATTTCCAAAGACGAACGAAGGAATTTGGTTTCAATGCTTAAAGGACTACATTTGGATATCGCTGGTGCGTTACCCATAGAGGAAGCAATGGTTACCCGCGGTGGTATTTCTTTAAAAGAGATAAACCCCGGCACAATGGAGTCACGCATAATTAGAGGACTTTATTTTGCGGGTGAAATGATTGATATTGACGCAGATACAGGTGGTTTTAATTTACAGGCTGCGTTTTCTACAGGCTATCTTGCAGGAGAAAGCGCGGCTTTAAGTTAAAAATGAGAAAGATATATTTAGCTTCTGATTCTAAGGCGAGAAGAGAACTCTTGAAAAATCTGGGGTTAAAATTTGAGATTTTAATCAGTAGAATCAAAGAAATAAGAAAGAAAGGTAGCCTCTCTTATCCTGCGCTGGTTAAAGCTAATGCTTTAGCTAAAGCAGAGTCTGTTGCCAGAAGGGTAAAAGAAGGTGTCATTATCGCTGCAGACACGATTACCTTAGAAGGCAAAGAAATATTTGGGAAACCTAAGAATCTGACTGATGCAAAAAAGATGTTAAAAAGATTATCGCGCCATCCCCAGTGGGTTTATACTGGCATAGCGATAATTGATAAGGATAGCGGCAGGACCTTGTTAGATTATGAAAAAACCAGAGTTTATATGGACAGGTTAAACGAAAAAGAGATAGATAATTATTTTGTTAAGGTTTCACCTTTGGATAAAGCAGGTAGTTTTGATATTCAGGGAAAAGGAGCGTTATTTATCCGGCGTATAGATGGCTGTTTCTATAATGTAGTGGGAATGCCATTAAGAAAGTTGTATCGTATGTTTAAAAGATTAAAAATAGATATTCTTATGTTTTTGTTCATTGTTTTCTTATCCGGTTGTGCCAGCGAATACAATATCGTTACCCAACAGGAGGAGACTTATCTATATAGCACGGATAGAGAAATACAGATCGGCCAATCTATTGCTAAAGAGGTAGAGAAAGAATACAAACTTGTTGATGACCCACTAATACAAAAGAGGGTAGAAGATATAGGAAAGAAAATTGTTTCTGTCTGCGACAGAAAAGATGTAGATTACACCTTTAAAGTCTTAGATGACGAAGAGATAAATGCTGTAGCTTTGCCCGGTGGCTTTATTTATGTAAATAAAGGATTGATTGATAAGCTAAAAAGTGACGATGAGATTGCCGGGGTTTTAGGCCATGAAATAGGTCATGTGGTTGCCCGGCACAGTATTAAGAAACTTCAGGCGCTGCAGGGGTATTCTATATTGAGAGTGCTGATGGTAGCATTACCGCAGAGTGGCGAAGTTGGCACTGCTGCAGATGTGGCCTTTACCGAGATACTGCTGGGCTATAGCCGGGACGATGAGCTTTTAGTGGATCAGTTAGCTGCCCGTTATGCCAAACGAGCCGGATATAATCCTCACGGTATGATTGATTTTCTGGAGAGACTCCAGGAGATAAACAGGAGAAAACCGCTTAAGCCCAAAACATACTTTAAGACCCACCCTTATGTGCCGGACAGAGTCCGTGTCATAAAACAGGAACTGGGTGAGAAGATTGACTTTGAGGATTACATCAACATTGAAGAGAGAAAAGGTTTGTAAGAAATTTTGTTTTTTAATTTTTTTGTTCCTTTTGGCTGTTTTAAATTGTCGCTCTATAGCCCAGGATAAAGAGGTAAATATCAATATGGACAGTCCCTTCGGAGTTTTAGAGTTTTTGCATTGGAACCATTCCTGGAATAACTATAAATATTCCCGCCAAGAAGATTTAGAAAAGGTTGTAAGTTTAATGAAAGAGGCAGGTATAGGTTGGGTAAGAATGGATTTTTTATGGGAGGATATTGAGCCCAGGCAGGGAGATTTTATTTTTGATAAGTATGATTACATCGTAGATTTACTTACTAAAAATAAGATAAATATACTTGGCATATTGGACTATAACGTTTCTTGGGCTTCACCTTCCGGAAGATGGAATGAGCCGCCGCAGGAGACAAGTTTATTTATTAACTACGCCGCCAAGGTGGTTAGCCGTTATAAGGACAAGATAAAACACTGGGAGATATGGAATGAGCCCGATTCTTATATTTATTGGTCTAAGCAGGATAGCCTAGAAAGCTATTGTGTTTTTCTAAAAAAGATCTATATTGCCCTGAAAAAAATAGACCCTGAGTGTAAAATTTTAAATGGTGGCTTGGCCAATGGTGGCTCAAGTGTTAATCATCTTTATGATAATGGCGCAAAGGATTGTTTCGATATCCTGAACCTACATATTTTTGAGTCGCCTTTAAACCCGGGAGCGCAAAAAATATTAACCGCCCAGACAAAACTGGCTTACAAAATAATGTCCCGAAACGGCGATAGTCGCAAGAAAATTTGGATTACCGAGATAGGCTGTCCGGGAGTAAAAAGATGGTCTAAAGTAAATAATTGGTGGATGGGTAAGAATTCCACAGAACGCAAGCAGGCAGCCTGGGTAAAAGAGGTTTATAAGCAACTGTTAAGCGACCGTAATGTGGAAAAGGTATTCTGGACTTTTTTCCGCGACTGTAAAGACCACTGGAAAAATGGTATAGATTATTTTGGTTTGGTGCGCTGGGACTTTACTAAGAAGCCTTCCTTTTTTGCCTACAGAGAATGTTTTAATAAGTGGGAGAAATCTAAATAATTTGGCTGGTGCCGAGAGAGGGAGTTGAACCCTCACGAGGTTACCCTCACTAGCCCCTGAAGCTAGCGCGTATCCCAGTTCCGCCATCTCGGCATTAAAAATCTCCTTACTTCCTAATAACCTTTCTTTATTAAAAACGGTTCGGCTATTTTGCATTTACGTCTTAAACAAGAAACAAATTTATTATAATACATTGCATTTAATAAAATCTTCGATTCATTTTTTGCATAACTTAATTCAAATGTACCTCTGGCATGTTGGCACATATGCCCTTTTATTCCAAACAAAGAAAGAATTCTTTTCTGTAACCACAATACATGTAGTAAACTTCCAGAAATAAAACGCGTATATAATCGTTGACTATTTGGATAAACAGGATCCCGATATTCTCGAATGCACCCATCGCCATCAATGTGTCCACGAAGAAAATCTGGAAAATATTTATCAGGAATATCAAGCTCTGCAACAATCTTAGTCTTGTTGGGCATCAAGCCGATATTTAATAACCATTTGTATAATCTTACATTACTAAATTGAACTTTATAATATATTTTATTTGAATAACCGCTTGGCTTAGGGG
>CAYOMI010000072.1:0-7550 GCA_964405005.1 uncultured Planctomycetales bacterium
AGTGGATCCTGCCTTGGTCTGTTTCTCGCGGGGACGTTTGTTTTGGCCCAGCGAGCCAAAACTACACTCCCCTGCGGTGCCTCGCTCTGCCTTACTTCGTAAATAGCTAGGCAACCATGCCCGCTCGGCATCCTCGGAGGCCCTGCTCGAAACTTGCCAAGCCACCCACTAAAAATATTATTTATTCCTATGAATAACAAAATAAAAAAAGAACCGGTAAAAGTAAAAGAATTAGAGGCCTTAAAAAGAATAAGTAGTTTTGATGAGGTAGTGTTGGGTTATACCGAAAAAGAGGCAATGCTTGAGGCTTCTCGCTGCCTCCAATGTAAAAATCCTACGTGTATTTCTGGTTGTCCTGTGGGTATAGATATTAAAAAGTTTATTTACGAGATTACGCAAAAAGATTATAAAGGTGCTTATTTTACTATAAGGCAAAAAAATGATTTTCCTTCAATGTGTGGCAGGATTTGTCCGGCAGAATATCAGTGTAGAAAGACCTGTGTTTTAAGTAAAAAAGATACACCTTTTAGCACAGATGAAGCCATTAATATTCATTTTTTGGAAAGATTTGTGGGCGATTATGGTATAAAGAATAATCTTATGGTTAAAGCAAAAAAAGATAAGAAATTATCTCAGTTTAATGTAGCAGTAGTGGGCTCAGGTCCAGCGGGTTTATGTTGCGCTGGAGAATTGGCTAGACAAGGAATAAAAATAGTCATTTTTGAAAGTCTGCATAAGCCGGGAGGAGTTTTAAGGTACGGAATTCCTCCTTTTAGATTACCGCGCGATATTTTAGATTTTGAAATCGATTATCTTAAAAAGTTAGACGTAGAGATTATTACTAATTTTATAATCGGAAAAATTAAAACCTTAGAAGAACTCTTTAAAGAGAAATTTGCTTCTATATTCTTAGGCCTGGGAGCAGGGGTGCCTTCTTTTTTAGGAGTTAATGGCGAGAACCTTTGCAATGTTTATTCTGCCAATGAATTTTTAACCCGACTCAACCTTATGTCTGCCTATAAATTCCCCCAGGCACACACCCCTATTAATATAGGTAAGAAGATGTTAGTAATTGGTGGCGGCAATACTGCTATGGATGCAGCCAGAGCTGCACTTCGGCTACAAAAAATGAATGGTATAAAACCGGATACCACGATTATCTACAGGCGCACAGAAGTGGAGATGCCGGCAAGAAGGTTAGAGATTGAACACGCCAGAGAAGAAGGAATCAATTTTGAGTTTCTTATCCAGCCAAAGGAATTTATGGGTGATGAGACAGGGTTTGTAAAGAAACTTAAATGTTTAAAATGTAAACTCGGGGAGCCGGATAGTTCAGGCAGAAGAAGACCTCTACCAATTAAGGAAAGTGATTTTGAAATTGAATGCGATGTAGCGATAATTGCTATTGGTTTACAGGCAAATCAGGTTTTAACCAATGTTACTCCCGAATTAAAGACAGATAAATATAAAGATGTTGTGGTTAATCCAGAGACTATGGAGACCTCCATAAAAAGGGTTTTTGCCGGAGGTGATATTGTAGGAGGCGAAGGAACTGTTATCGAAGCCATGGGTATGGCAAAAAAGGCATCCCAGGCAATACTTGATTATTTAAAAAAAATGAATTAAAATAAACCTTATAGTTCTACTCAAAGTTTGAGTTAGAATTAAATAACAAAGTTAGTTAATAAGGAGGTAGAGTTATGTCAAAAAAGATTGAAGATTTTATGGCCAAGGTTATGGAAAAGAATCCTGATGAGGTTGAGTTTCATCAGGCAGTCCGCGAAGTGGTTGAGTCAGTAATGCCATTTATTGAAAAGAACTCCAAATACCAAGAAGCAAAAATACTGGAGAGAATAGTTGAGCCAGAAAGAGTGATAATGTTTCGCGTTCCCTGGCTTGATGATAAAGGCCAGATTCAGGTAAATAGGGGCTATCGCATAGAAATGAATAGCGCTATCGGTCCTTATAAAGGCGGCCTGCGTTTTCATCCCAGCGTTAATTTAAGTATCCTAAAATTTCTGGCTTTTGAACAGGTGTTTAAAAACGCCCTGACTACGCTTCCTATGGGTGGCGGTAAAGGCGGTTCTGATTTTGACCCTAAAGGAAAATCCGATAACGAAGTAATGAAATTCTGTCAGAGTTTTATGAATGAATTATTCAGGTATATCGGTCCTGATACAGATGTGCCAGCTGGTGATATAGGGGTGGGTAGCCGCGAAATAGGATATATGTTTGGTCAGTATAAGAAATTACGTAATGAATTTACCGGCGTGTTTACCGGCAAAGGCCTTAATTGGGGCGGAAGTTTAATCCGACCCGAGGCAACCGGTTACGGTTGTGTGTATTTTGTGGAAGAGATGCTAAAGACCAGAAAGGAAAGCATAAAAGGTAAGGTTTGCGCAATTTCTGGTGCAGGTAATGTTGCTCAGTATACTGTTGAGAAACTCATCCAGTTAGGCGCAAAAGCAGTTACCATGTCAGATTCCAATGGGTTTATTTATGTTGAAGACGGTATTGATAAAAAGAAACTGGATTATATAATGGAACTTAAGAATATTAAGCGTGGCAGGATCAAAGAATGTAGCAAAGAGTTTAAGTGTAAATATTTTGAAAACCAAAAACCCTGGGTAGTTAAATGCGATATCGTTTTTCCTAGTGCCACCCAGAATGAAATCAGCGAATCCGATGCCAAGGCCCTGGTTAAAAATGGCTGCATTGCTGTCGGCGAAGGAGCAAATATGCCTACCACGCCGCAAGGTATTAAGGTTTTTCAGAAGGCAAAGATTTTATACGCGCCGGCAAAGGCCTCTAATGCTGGTGGAGTGGCTACCTCTGGCCTTGAAATGGCTCAGAATAGTATGCGTCTGTCTTGGTCGCGTGAAGAAGTGGATAAGAAGCTACATGATATCGTGGTTGCTATTCACCAGCAGTGCGTGAAATATGGAAAAGAGGCCAACTACATAGATTATGCAAAAGGCGCAAACATCGCCAGTTTTGTCAAGGTCGCTGATGCCATGATTGATCAAGGATTAGTGTAGCGCGCCTTATTGATTAAAATGTTAGTAAATAGTATTTATTAAAAGGAGCATAACTTATGAAGATGATAATCGGGCTTACCTTTCCTGGTGAGTTAAAAGACGAATCTATAATCTGTTATCTCTGCAAGAATTTCAATATTAATTTAAATATATTTGAAGCCTCTTTTTCTATGTATTCGGGTTGGGCGATATTAAGCATAGAGGGAATAGAAGATGAGATTAAAAGGGCCCTTGAATACCTGAAAAGCAAGAATATAAATATCGAAAAAATTGAAACGAGATAATGAATGGTAAACAAAATTAGTTTCGATAACGAAAAATATCTTAAAGAACAAAGCCAGGCGATTTTGGATAGAGTTAAGAAATTTGACAATAAGCTTTATCTGGAATTCGGCGGAAAACTCTGTTTTGACTATCATGCTGCAAGAGTCCTTCCCGGTTACGACCCTAACGTAAAAATAAGACTATTGCAGCAATTAAAAGATAAAATAGATATTGTTTTGTGTATTTATGCTGGCGATATTGAAAAAGGTCGGGTGCGAGGCGATTTTGGTATAACTTATGATGCCGCAACCTTAAAATTAATCGATGATTTACGAAATTGGAAACTGGATATTCTGGCGGTAGTAATTACGCGCTTTGCCAGTCAACCCACAGCAATAATGTTTAAAAATAAATTAGAACACCGGGGAGTGAAAGTCTATTTACATTATCCTATTGAGGGGTATCCTACCAATGTAGATTTGATTGTAAGCGACAAAGGTTTTGGTAAGAATGAATATATAGAAACTAAAAACCCTATCGTGGTGGTGACAGGTCCTGGTCCAGGCAGTGGAAAGCTAGCCACCTGTTTTTCACAGTTATATCACGAACATAAACGAGGTATAAATGCAGGTTATGCCAAATTTGAAACCTTTCCTATATGGAACCTGCCTCTTAAGCATCCTGTAAATATGGCTTATGAGGCAGCCACCGCTGATATTCAGGATTTTAATTTGGTAGATCCTTTTCACTTGGCTAAATATAACAAAACCGCTATAAATTACAACCGCGATGTAGAAAGTTTTCCTATTTTGAAATTAATGTTAAATAAGATATTTAATAAAGATGCAAATCTTCCTATGTATAATTCACCCACAGATATGGGGGTTAATCGCGCTGGTTTTGGTATCATAGATGACAGGATTGTTCAGGAGGCGGCAAAGCAGGAGTTAATCCGAAGATATTTTAGGTATAACACTGAGTATGTCTTAGGGATAGAAAAGAAAGAGACTGTAGATAAAGTTGTTCTCCTTATGGAAGAGTTAGGTGTTAAGGTTACAGATAGGCCAGTAGTTGAAGTGGCAAGAATTGCAGCAGAGGAGGCTGAATTAAAAGGAAAAGGTAACGTGGGAATATATTGTGGCGCAGCTATTCAGTTAGCCGATAATCGGATTATTACTGGCAAAAACTCCAAGCTCATGCATGCGGCATCCAGTCTTATCTTGAATACGATTAAGGTCCTGGCTAATATTCCCGATGAAATACTTTTACTTTCTCCAC
The DNA here is from genome assembly GCA_964405005.1 of uncultured Planctomycetales bacterium. Taxonomy (GTDB): domain Bacteria; phylum Omnitrophota; class Gorgyraeia; order Gygaellales; family Profunditerraquicolaceae; genus CAYOMI01. The sequence continues at coordinate 4,581 of CAYOMI010000072.1, forward strand.
ATGTTATAAATCAGATTGCTAAATTAAAAGAAGGAATTTTAAACACAGAATCCGAAAGTCTGGATTTGGAAGAGACACTAATTGCACTTTCAATAAGCGCAACCACCAATCATACAGCGGAACTGGCGATGAATAAACTTGTGGAATTAAAGGGTTGCGAAATGCATATAACCCATATCCCTACCCCTGGAGACGAAGTCGGTTTAAAAAGATTAGGTGTCAATCTGACTACCGACGGAAAATTCTCATCCCGTAACCTCTTTGTAACTTAATGGCAAAAAACAAAATTAAGTTTTTAATACTTATCTTAGGTTTAATTCTACTGTGGTATATTGGTAATCTCTTTCATTTAGATACAAAAGCGGTAGAGAGCTATCTTAAACGATTTCCTATTTTTTATAGCGGTATAATTTTTATTATACTTTACGTTATAGTTACTTTTTTTATCTGGTTATCCAAAGATGTCTTTAGGTTTACGGCAGCGATTCTATTTGGCGCATATATAAGCACCTTATTTATTTTAATCGCAGAAATTACAAATGCTTTTATACTCTTTTATCTTGCTAGGTTTTTAGGAAGGAATTTTGTTGAAAATTCCCTTAAGGGAAAATATAAAAACTTAGATGAGAGACTAGCAAACCTGAATTTCTTCTGGTTGTTTTTGTTTCGAGCAGTGCCGCTTATACCTTTTAGGTTTTTGGACCTTGCCTGTGGTCTGACAAAAATGTCTTTTAAAAGATATCTTATGGCTGTGATTTTGGGTTCGCCTTTGAGAATATTCTGGCTCCAGTTTATCTTGGCAGGCGTGGGCATCAGAATACTTAATAATCCTTATGGGCTTTGCAAATACCTTTTAGAGAATAAAATTGCATTTTTGTTTACTTCTGTTTACTTTTTGCTAATTTTTCTGGTTGTCTGGAAACTAAAGCAAAAGGATAAATTATAATGTCTGTTACTATAAAGTTTTTGGGCGGAGCAAAAACAATAACCGGCTCAAGTCATCTTGTTTCGACTGACAAATCCCAGGTTTTACTCGACGCCGGTCTATTTCAAGGCCACCGCGATGAGTCTTACAATGTTAATACCACTATTACTTATAATCCGCGAAAACTGGATGCCCTGGTTTTATCCCACGCCCATATTGATCACTGCGGCAATATCCCCACCTTAATCAAAAAAGGCCTGCGCTGTAAGATTTATACTACTTCTGCAACGAAAGATTTATCCAATCTTATGCTTGAAGATTCAGGCAAGATTCAGGAAGAAGATATAAGATATGTCAATAAAATTAATAAAAGACTACACCTTCCTTTAAGAAAACCGCTTTATACCAAGAGAGAAGCCCAGATAACCACAAAGAGGTTTCGTTCTATTTCTTATGAACAAAGGTTCTGTCTAGCCAGGGATATTTTTGTTACACTTTATGATGCTGGTCATATATTAGGCTCAAGCATTATTGTGTTAGATGTAAATGATGATGCCCAAAATATCCGTTTAGGTTATGCTGTGGATTTAGGAAGAAAGGATTTGCCGTTACTTAACAACCCAGTTATGCCAAAGAATCTGGATTATTTGGTTTTGGAGAGTACCTATGGTGGAAGGCTGCATGTACCAATTCAAGAAGCAAAGACTAAACTTAAAGATGCAATAAACCGCACTGTCCAGCGCAAAGGAAAAATTATTATTCCTTCTTTTACATTAGAACGCGTTCAGGAAGTACTATATTTTTTAAATGAACTTTTTAAAGAAAAAAATATACCTTCTATACCTTTATATGTGGACAGTCCTTTAGCTACAGAGATAACTGATGTGTTTAAATATCACTTGAGTTATTTTAATAATCAGACGCAGCAAGCCATAAGGCAAGGAGATAATCCTTTTGATTTTTTGAATTTAAGATATGTGCGTAATCAACAGGAATCCAAAAGTCTGAATAACGATAGACGGCCGATGATTATTATTGCGGGAAGCGGTATGTGTGAGTCAGGAAGGATTTTGCACCATCTTAAGAATAATATTGAAGATTCAAGAAACACGATATTAGTCGTAGGGTACATGGCAAAGGACACCCTAGGAAGAAGAATAGTGGAAAGAGATAAATTTGTGCGCATATTTGGCGTAGAATATGAGCTTAATGCAGAAGTTGTAATAATCAATGCCTTCTCAGGCCATGCGGATAAAAATGAACTTTGCGAATTTATCTCTGGATGTCTTCCCTTAAAACGCATATTTTTAGTCCACGGAGATTTGGACCAAATCCAGGCATTATCTGATACGCTTTCCTTAAAAGGACTTAATGTCTATATTCCTTCTAAGGATGAAGAAGTCTTGCTTAATTGAGGATTGTGTGTTAATATTACCCTCTAAATTAAATAATAAAAGGAGGCAATAGTATGGCAGGAGGAAAATCAAGACCCAAAAAAGATAAAATGATTAAGGTTTCAGGAGGAGAATTTGTAAAGACAGGCCAGATTCTGGTAAGGGGAGTTAACACTTATAAAGCAGGCCTTAATGTCAAGGGTATGGATACCCTATACGCCCTTTATTCAGGAAAGATTTATTTCACCAAAAAGAAAACCTCCCATGGGAAAGTACGCACATTTATCAATATTGAACCACAGACAGAGAAACCTGCTTAAGTAAATATGACTGATGCTGCTAAAAGGTATGCGAATATTAAATATTGCCTGACCATTATAAATTTAATTTATATCTTAATTCTTCTCTTTTTATTTTTAAAGCTTGGTCTTTCAAAAAGTCTTGCCAATTATATTTCTAAAATAGTAACTAATTATTTTGGTATTCCTGTATATCTTTTAATGATTTATGTCGTATATTCTCTTTTAGATTTCCCTTTAAATTTCTACGGTTCATATATCCTGGAGCATAAATTTTCTCTTTCCAATCAGAAATTGAGCAACTGGTTAATAGACCAGATAAAGGTAGGGATTATATCATATTTAATCAGCC
>CAYOMI010000073.1:0-7549 GCA_964405005.1 uncultured Planctomycetales bacterium
GCTGGACAAACTCCAGGTCACTCATAATAAGGTAATTATATCACCTACTGTGCCTTTGTAAAATGCTTTATTTAAAGAGGGTATTGGAGATGATAAAAGAAGCGAAGACGATAGAGACCATGGACATAAGTTTAATGAGGATATTAAGACTGGGGCCAGAGGTATCCTTAAATGGGTCACCGACTGTATCACCGACTACGCCTGCCTTATGTGCCGGAGAACCTTTTCCGCCGAGATGTCCCTCTTCGATATATTTCTTGGCATTATCCCAGGCACCGCCGGAGTTAGCCATCATTACTGCTAAAACAAAGCCGCTTACGGTAGCACCAATCAGAAGACCTGCCTCGGCTTCCACGCCAATTAAAAATCCTACGCCTAAAGGAGCAATAATTGCTAAAAGCGAGGGCACAATCATCTCTTTCTGTGCGGCTAAAGTAGCAATGCTTACGCAGCGTGCATAATCGGGTTTGGCCTCTCCTTCCATAAGGCCTACGATTTCCTTAAATTGCCGGCGTACCTCAACTACAATTTTACCCGCTGCCCTTCCCACTGCGCGCATAGTCATCGAGCAGAAGAAAAATGGAAGCATTCCACCGATAAAAAGGCCAACCAAAACATTGGGATTTAACAAACTTAATGACATTTCTTTTCCATATAATGCTACCTGGTCCTTATAAGCCGCAATCAAAGCCAAGGCAGTTAAAGCCGCTGAGCCAATAGCAAAACCTTTGCCTGTAGCAGCAGTGGTATTTCCTAATGCATCTAAGGCATCAGTGCGTTTTCTTACTTCAGGAGCTAAATTTGACATCTGGGCATTACCGCCTGCATTATCTGCAACCGGTCCATAAGCATCAGTAGCTAAAGTAATACCTAATGTAGATAACATTCCCACTGCAGAAATCCCTACTCCATAAAGACCAGCATTAAAATTCTGCGCGCCACCAGATAAAAAGAAACTGACTAATATGGCAATACCTATTACAATCACCGGTACTGCAGTAGACATCATACCTACGGCAATACCGCCGATAATTACAGTGGCAGGACCTGTTAGAGAAGCATCGGCAATAGAACGGGTAGGCTTAAAATTACTTGAGGTATAAAATTCAGTAGATAGGCCGATTAATACACCGGCGATTAGTCCCGATAAAACAGACCAATAAACTCCTAAATGCTCTACGCCTAAACTGGCTCTAACTAAAAAATATGAAATCAGAGCCACTAAAAAAGAACTAAAAAATACACCTTTTCTTAAGGCCCATAACAAAACATTTTGACTGGCTTCTTCTCCACTTCTAACCAGGAAAGTGCCGGCTATTGAAGAAATTACGCCTACTGCGGCCATAACCATGGGCACGGTTACACCTGCTACACCCAGTCCTGCAGCCACGCCTAAAGCAGATGTGGCTACAATCGAGCCAACATAGGATTCATAAAGGTCAGCGCCCATTCCCGCCACATCGCCTACGTTATCTCCTACATTATCGGCAATAACTGCGGGGTTACGGGGATCATCTTCAGGAATACCCGCCTCAACTTTTCCTACCAAATCCGCGCCTACATCTGCTGCCTTGGTAAAGATTCCACCCCCCACGCGGGCAAAGAGTGCCTGGGAACTTGCGCCCATACCAAAACAAAGCATGGTTGAGGTAATGGCAGTAATTTTATCCGTCCCTAGCGGCAGGGGATGTACGTCAAAGACCCACTTTATGTGTACAGCAAGCCAGGAAGGAACCCAGCCGGGAACGCTGTAACTACCATAATAAAGGTTTAGAAAATAATACCAGATACTTAAATCCAAAAGTCCTAATCCTACTACCACAAGCCCCATCACTGCACCACTGGAAAAAGCAACCCGTAAGCCCGCATTTAAACTCTTTATTGCGCAAGCCGCAGTGCGATTTGAGGATTGCGTGGCAACACTCATGCCGATAAAACCAGAGAGACCGGAAAAGAAACCGCCGGTTAAAAAAGCAAAAGGCACAAAGATAACCAAGTATTTTTTTAGTGCTAATATTAAGAGGATAATGAATAATACTATAAAAAATATTGACACGCCTAAATATTGCCTTTTAAGATAAGCCCGGGCGCCAATGCGCACTGCCTGGGCAATCTCTCTCATTTTATCATTGCCCTCATCCTGCCTGAGTATAAAAGGTATTAGATATAAGAACGCGAATCCCAATGCCAGTATAGAACCCAGCGGTGCTAAAACCAACAAATCAAACCCTGACATTTTTAATTCTCCTTTTTAAAAACTCTGTATTTTAATAGTGGGTATAGTAGCACAAAATTGCAAAAAGTCAATATTATTGCAAATTTGCAAATTGATGGGCTAGCCTTAAAGGTTGGGGAATACGATATTTTCCTGTACACATTAAAATTAATTTAATACAGTTTTCGATATCCATCTTATAACCCGGCGAAACAAAAACCGGCTTGACATCGGTTCTGGTTCTTAAAACAGCGCCTATCCTTCTTTCTTTGTTAAAAAGATAAGAAAATGCGCCCCGGTTTCTTGGCGGCTCTTTATATTCTCCATAAAGCCGGGTCTTGGCGCAGCCGATAGTAGGTTTATCCAAAAGAATACCCATATGTGTGGCAATGCCCATGTTTCTGGGATGGGCTATTCCCTGACCATCAAAGATAATTATATCTGGCTCATGCTTCAGGGCTTTAAAGCATTTCTCTAAAACCGGGCCTTCGCGAAAGGTCAATAAACCGGGAATATAAGGATAAGAGATTTTATCTATCGACCTTAGCCGCTCCATAATTTTAAAATCAGGATAACTACAAACCACCACTGCAGCTATGGCTTTGTTTTCTTTAAAAGAAACATCTGCGCCTGCAATTAAATTCGCATAGCCTTGAAATTTTCTAAATCTTAAATTTTTCCTTAATTTATTTTGCAGGCTTATTGCTTGTTGAGGGTTTAAATTCCAGGGATGGAGTTTCTTAAATTTCATTTCTTTCTAATCATAGGAACAAATCTTACGGGGATAATATCTTTCTGGACTACTTTGCCTTTGACCTTAATTAACAACTTTAATTCTTGATATTTTTCTCCTACCGGTACAACCATTCTTCCGCCTTCAGCCAGTTGTTCAATCAAGGGTCTGGGAACTTCATCTGACGCACAGGTCACAATTATCGCCTCAAAAGGGGCTACATCGGGCCAGCCCAAATAACCATCTGCACATTTAACTTTAATATTTTGATAACCTAATTCTTGTAATAATTTTTGCGCCCGATTTGCTAATTTAGGTAAAATTTCAATAGTATAAACCTCTTTGGCTAATTCTGCTAAAATGGCTGCCTGATAACCCGAGCCTGTGCCTACCTCCAAAACCCTCTCATTACCTTTTAATTCTAAAAGTTCTGTCATCAGAGCAACTATATAAGGTTGGGAGATAGTCTGACCTTCTCCGATAGGCAAAGGTCCATCTTCATAAGCCAGATGTTCTAGATAGAAAGGCACAAACCTGTGTCTTTCTACTTTACGCATTGCCCCTAATACTCGTTTATCTCTAATCCCTCTTGCCTCAATTTGCGTCTTAACCATATTTTCTCGCAGAAGTTTATAATCCATAGATGGCGAAGCTAAAGTAGTCACATCTTCTGCCACTGTTAAGCTATAAACAAGCATAATTAAAAATATACTTAAGATAATAATTTTATATTTTATTTCCATACCCCGGCTACCTTTAACTTTAGACCTCTTGCAAAAGCACTAGGATTGCCGAATGCAGCACAAGATTTAAAAACATTCTAGAATTTGTCCCAGTGGATTAAATCCGAAAGCGGTCTTTTCTCGCTTATTTTAAAAGCACCTTCTGAAACTGGATATCCCAAGGAAATAAGACTGATGAGTCTAAATGAGGCAGGTACATTCAAAAGGTTATTGATTTGACTACAATAGGGTTTTTTATCACCGGCTACCCAGCAGGAACCAATGCCTAAACTAGTTGCAGCAATTAGAATATTCTCGGTGGCTGCACAGCCATCTTCTAAATAATATTTGGTATCACTACAGAAGACGGCGATGCAGGCGGTGGCCTCAGCAATAAATCTTCCAGTCTCAGCTATCTCTGCAATTTTGTTTAGAGTATCGGGCTGAGTGATTACCACAAATTCCCAGGGCTGGATATTTCTAGCGGTTGCCGCAAATCTAGCAGCATCCACTAAATTCTGTAGAATCTCCTTTGATATTGGCTTATCTTTATACTCCCTTACACTCCTTCTTATCTTTATTGCTTCTATAATATCCATTTTATTCCTACCTCCTTTAATTATCTTATTAATGCGATTTGCTTATGAATTGCTTCGGGAATGGCTAAACCGCTCTTCTCTTAAGCGAATGTTCGGTAAAACCAATTATCTGGTTCATCATCTTTACTACCTCTGCTGGGTGTTTACCTACAGCGGTTTCTGCAGAAAGCATCAGAAAATCAGAGCCGTCCAGAATCGCATTTGCTACATCTGTAACCTCAGACCTCATCGGACGAATATTTTCTGTCATGCTTTCAAGCATCTGGGTAGCAGTAATAACCATTCTTTTTGCAACATTACATTTTTTTATTATTTCTTTTTGCACAAAGGGAATTTCATAGATAGGAATAGAAACTCCCATATCTCCCCTTGCTATCATAACACCGTCTGAGACCTTGATTATCTCATCTATATTCTTGATACCCCGACGATTCTCAATCTTGGCAATTATCTTACAGTCAGGCAACCTCTCTTTTATTAAATCTCTTATTTGCAGCATATCGTTTCTGTCCCTGACAAAAGACTGAGCAATATAATCCATCTTATTAAAAATACCAAACTCAATATCTATCCTGTCTTTATCCGTTAAACCTTTGAACCTAAGATGTGCGTCAGGAATATTAATTCCTTTATGTTCTCTAAGAATCCCCCCAACTACTACTTCCGCCTTCAGATGACTTTTAGCCACTGATTTAACTAATAAGGTAATGTTGCCATCGTCAAGATATATATAATTTCCTGATTTTATAACACTTAAAGGACCTTGATAATTAAAGGGGATGATATCTTTATCTCCTAGAATATATTTATTGGTTAAAATAATTATTTGTCTTTTTTTTAACTCGATCTCCTTTTTATTCTTAAATTTACCAATTCTGATGCGATAACCTTCCAAATCCTGCAATATTCTTATATGCCGTCTATATTTCTTATTTAATCGCCTGATTAAATCTATACGCCGACGCTGTTCGGCATGCGTGCCATGAGAAAAATTAAGTCTGATTACATCCATCCCTGCCAGCATCATCTTTCTTAACTCAGTAATATTCTCACTTGCTGGTCCAATAGTGCAGATTATCTTGGTCTTATACATCTTTCAGGACCTACCCCATTTGTTCTTCTTTAGGAATTTCCTGCTGCGGCTGTTTTTCTTCTACTTGTGCCTGCTTTTTTTCTATCTCTATTTGTTGCGCAGATTGTTTCCTATTTTCTTCTTCTTTTTGTTTTAACTGATTATTGAGGCTAATCAATTCTTCGCTTAATCTCTTTATTCTCTCATCTTTTTCCTTTAACTCTTTTTCGAGTTCAGTATATTCTTCATTCAATTTATTGAATTCTGATTTAGGAACCCACTTGCTAACATCCTCTTTCTTTTTCAACTCATAAACGGTATCAGCGTATTTTTTGACTTCTCTTTCATATCCTTCGATTTGGTGCTTAAAGGTCTCAATCTGATCTGACTTCTCTTTATTTTCCTTATCCAACCCATCAATTTTTTCTTTGGCTTCTCTTAACTGTCTACTTAATTCTACATTCTGGCTAAATCCCTCCTGCAGTTCTTTGTCTTTGCGGAGGAATTCTTTTTCGAGTTCTACACAACGGTCCTTGGCCTTCTTCAGATTATCCTCGCTTTTATTGACCCATTCCTCTCTTCTGGCTAACTCTTCTTTAAGCTGTGATTCTTGATTTCTGGCTGTTTCCAATTCTTTCTGGAGATTAGCATAATTTGTCTTTATATTTTCAAGTTCCGACTGTAAGGATTTAACTTCATCCTGGAGCCTTAAAATCTTCTGCTCCCGATTTAAATCCTGCTGTTCCTTGAGAGTGGTTGCTTCTGTTATTGGACTTGCTACTTGTCGAGCAGAATCGGTAGTAGAAAATAATACATATGCTGCCAGAGCAATTCCTACAAAAAGCATTAACCCTAATAATATAATCATCGCTTCTACCTCCTTACCCAAAATAACTCTTTTTATTATACCAAAACATTACCTAATCTGCAAACCCGCATTGCAGAAGGGGCATAAAGGGACAGGTTCCCGATTGAGCTACCAGACGGTGCGAGATTAGGTGGACAGACGGTGCAAAAAGGAGAGGATTGAGGAGAGGCATTTTTCTTTTGAATCTAAAAAGGCGTTGTTGTGGTCTCCGTTTATTTCCACAAAAAATTTAGGTTCATCGGCAGCTGCAAAAAGTTTCTTTGCCATAGAGAAAGGAACAATCTCGTCATTACCTGAGTGTAAAAATAATTTTGGAGCTCTAACCTTTCTGATTTTTTTCAAGGAATCAAATCTATCAGAAAAGAAAAACACAGGAATAAAAGGATAGATTATCCTTGCCATATCCTTTCCAGAGGAAAATGCACCTTCCAAGATGAGCGCTTTTACAGGAAATCTGCTGGCCAGATCTATAGCTACTGCTGTTCCCAGAGATTCTCCGTAGAGAATAATCTCTTCAGCAGAAACCTTGCGCGTATTTATTAAATAGTTATAAGCGGCCTGGCTATCAAAATATAAACCTGACTCCGAAGGGGAACCCTTGCTTCTGCCATAGCCTCGATAATCAATTATAAAGATATTTAACCCTAACTGATGAAGTAAATTTAACTTTCCAAGCCTATCCTGAAGATTGCCGGCATTTCCGTGAAGTAAAAGAAGAGTATATTTTGCGCCATCACAAGGGATAAACCAGGCGCTTATTTGTAGGTTATTTTGTGTCTTTACATAAATATCTTCAAAGGGAAGATTTATTGAATGCGGGTTAAGCTCAACTTCTCTTGAGGGAAAAAATATGCCTTTAAGCTCAATATACTTCACATAACTAAAAATTAACCCTAAGCCAACAATTATATAGATTATTATTTTAAACATCCATATTGGTATTGCGGGAAACTTAATCGGATAGTTTATAGCGTGGCTCTTTTCTTCTCTCGTAGGTAGCAATGAAATCCGCGATTTTTTTCTTATATTCCGTCGGTAAATCGATAAACTTCACGCCGCACCTGTAACCTGAGGCCTTCGCATAGTTACAATAACGCACTTCGCCTTTTATCTTTATCGGCTCTCCCAAACCAAAATGTTTTCCTTCCAACTGTAGTTCAAGGCGCAGTCCTCTGGGCAAAAAATATTTAGAAAAGACACCTATACCGCCTACGCTTATGTCTAAAATATCAACCTCGAAATTATCGCCTTTTACAAGAGAGAATTTCGTCTGACTTTCTCTATCAATACGGGAAAGAATTTTAAAATTTATGTATAATCGTGGGGTAAGTCTAGACTCC
>CAYOMI010000074.1:0-7534 GCA_964405005.1 uncultured Planctomycetales bacterium
GCTTTACAACCTCGTTAATTTTTGCAGTATCTTGGGGTCTTATCTTAACTGTTAAATCATGAATACTGGATGCTACAGTGTAGGTATCGCCTTTAGCTAAAAGCACAGGTATTTTTGCTTTATTCAATAAATCTATAATTGGTTGACTGGGCACCATCCCGCCAGATAAAACTATACCTGAAACCTTAAGCATTTTTTCATCTGACTGCCGAAAACAAGTTAAAGCAAGCATAATTACATCTTCTCTGTCACCAGGTGTAATCAAAAGGCTATCATCGCTTATATATTTTATAGCGTCGCGCGGTTGCATTGCGCCTACAAGAATTGAAGCTATATATTTCTCTAAATATTCTTTACCGCTTAAAACCGCAAAATGGGTTTCTTCTAAAATCTGCTCTACAGTAGGCCGAGAAAGCAGGGGGTTATAGGGAATAACGCCTAAAACATTTACGCCTTTGCGCGCTAAGCCTTTTCTTACCAGCCGATTAATCTTATCAAACTTTTCTGGCAGGACCTTATTGATAATTACACCTAATACCTTAACCCCTTCTTTCTCAAAAAGCGCCTTATTTAAAACTATTTCATCAATAGGCCTGCCAATACCACCAGAAGAAATAATGATAACTTTTGAACCTAACACTTTTGCTACCCTAGCGTTGGAGTGGTCAAATACTGAACCCACGCCTGCATGGCCTGTTCCTTCAATAATAACTAGATTTTGACCTCTAGATACGCGTCGAAAGGCTTCTTTAATCTGATTAGTGATTGATTTTTGATCCGGATGAGCAATATATTGCTCGGTAAATCCTCGTTCTACTGCTACAGGGCTCATATCTTTAAGCCCGCATTTTATTCCGCAGACCTCCTCAATAAGCCAAGAGTCCTCATCTATCTTTAAACCTTCTTCTTCTAGATAACGCTGACCAATGGGTTTGATAAAACTGATTTTTTTAAACCTCTCTTGGAAATTGCGAATGAGGCCCAAAGAAATAGTGGTCTTTCCGTCATTTTGCGAGGTCGCAGCAATAAAAATTTTCTTCATTCAAGATTCTCTTCTATCTTCTTCTTAAGTTCTGACTTATTTAGAACGCCTACTACCTGCTCTATCACTTTGCCTTTTTTAAAAAAAATCAAAGTGGGTATGGACATTATTCCATAGTGACTTGCGGTCCGCGGACTTTCTTCAACATTAAGTTTACCTACTTTAAGTTTGTTATGATATTCCTTGGCTAACTCTTCTAATATTGGGGCAATCATTTTACATGGACCGCACCAGGTTGCCCAAAAATCAACCAGAACCGGCAAAACCGATTCTAAAACTTCTGTCTTGAAATTAGCGTCAGTTAAATGTAATAAGTTCACCTTAATTATGGATTTAAAATGATTAATTAAATTGGTAGGTGGAATTATAAAATATCATAAATGAGATAGGAATGCAAGGATTTTTAGTGGACCACAATGCTAAATGTTTTTTCTTTGGCTGGTGGAACATCTTTTTCCCATGGCCGCACATATTGGAAGAAAATTGTGGTTTTACCTGGCTTAATGGCCTTAAAAGTCCAAATTTCTTTTCCGCCTGAGCCAATGAGTTTGGTATCATTTGGTATATATTCTGATTTTATCAGTTCAATTACAGTTTTATCTATATCTTGAGCAATTTGCCAGAGGTAACCAGTTGTCCTATTTGACTCCAGGGTAATTGCAAACTCATCTCCTGCTCTTACCTCAATACTAACAACCATCTTCTGCTCTTCCTGATACTTCGGAGTGGCTTGGGTGGTAGCATCCTGGGCATAAACAGCGCAAAAAGCCAATAAAAGCAATGTTATAATTAGTGTAAACAAAAGTTTCATCTGACACCCCTTATTTAATATTTTTAATCCTTATAGATTCAATCGAATTACGGAAAAGAGGCTCATAATTGCGGAAATTTTCCTTAAGCGACCAAAATACAAAAGAGATAACCCTATTATCTCTTTTTATATACACGGCTAGGCATTTAACAGGAGTTTTCTTCTTATAAAGCGCCTCTCCTACTACTTCAAGAGATTCAAAACCATCTATGGTTCGCGGTGTTACAGAAACAGGGACACCGTGTTTTGATAATACAGGGCTTTTTACATATTCACCTAAGGAATCTCTAATCGGCATAATAGATATACTAACCCAGCCAAAAGGATAAGTTTCATTGGCTGACTCAAAACAAAATTTTCCTTCCTTTTTTGGTATGTATTTGCTACTTAGATTTGTAGGTATTGTTCCCTGACGCCAGCCCACAGGAAGTTCAATTGAAAAGCCTATGCGGGAGACTTCCATAAGCCTTGGCTTCTGGCTGACAGAACATCCAGTGATGAGTAAGATTAAAAATAATAAGGCAAGCCTTCGGGTATTAAAATCTATATTCATCCTACCTTTTATTTTATCTTTAAAACTCCTAATGTCAAGACCCGGTCTTGATTTTTTGGGAGAAATAGCCTCCTGTAAGCGCATCTAATGAAGCGGCTAACTCTTGAAGACGCAGTTCCTTTTCAAATCTTTTCTTTCTGTCTTCAATGGTTAAATTATCCAGTTCCATTTTAACGCGTATACGCTCAAAATATAACTTGGTCACTTCATCTAAGATATCATCGCGCAGCTGAACCATAAGTTTAGAGCGCACATCAATATTTGTCTGATCATCACTAAAGATTAAATCCCCGAGTTCCCAGGTTAGAGATATGCCCCAGTTTTTATTGTTGTATCTTGTCTGGTCATAGGGTCCAATTACATACTTATCCCAGTTAGAATTAGAAGTTGATCCCCATCTTATATTTTCGTATATTGTGCGATTATTATCTCTATCCATACTTACGGTTAATTTTGGAAGAATTGCTCTTAAACTTGCCTGTTTTCTCCAGCACATTATTTTCTCTGGCTCAACCTCGGCATACTTAATTGCTGCCTGCTGTACCTCATTAATCTTAGGCTCATTTTTGTAATATAACTCCATTATATTTTCTTGGCCATATTCTTCTGAAGCCTGCGTATCCATCCTAAACAGGCCATTATCGCAGGCAACGTAAAGGACACCTTGTTTATCTATAGCCAAAAAATTGAACTCTTTTGCTGAGAGCGTCAATGATAACTCCTGCCACCTATTATTCACATGCTCAAATACCCCTGATTTTGTAACAGCATAGAGACGAGATTCAAAAGAGACAAACAAAAATCTTACATCTCGATTAAGCAGGCCAAAACTTGTAAGCGGCTCCCAATTTAGGCCTCTATCTTGGCTCTGATAGACCCCCCTGTCAGTAGCCAAATAAAGATAATTTGCATTATTTGGGTCAATACTTATATATTTTAGATTTGAGAATCTTTCTTCTTCATCTTGGTCTTCGGTTACTTCTTCTACATCGTTACCGTCTTCTGTAGGGCCGGTAACAAAAATCCTCTCCCAAGATTGGCCACTATCTTTAGACTTAAATACCCCATCTATACAAGCAATATAAATATGGTTCGGCTCCTTGAGATTATAAGCAATAGCTAATATATGACTGTTACCAATTTTACTTGTTTCTTTATGCCAAGAGCGACCTTTGTCTTTACTCACAAAAAGTCCTTCTTTTGTGCCTAAATAAATCCCATAGGGTAAAACTGCCAAAGTTGTGCACTCATTCTCTAAATAACTCTTACCTCGAAAGATTCTTCTCCAGTCCTTACCTTGATTAGTGCTGCAAAATAATCCATTTCCGGTTGCCGCGTATAGAGAATTTTTATCCTTGGGCTCAAATAATAAAAAATTTACTACCTTGTTTTGTCCTCTAACTGATAAAATATTTCTCCAACTCGTTCCCGCGTCCTCGCTCTTAAGAACCGCATTACTTGAGCCGACATAAATGACCCGAGGGTTATCTGGATTAACCAGCACTGTCCTTAGATTTAGATTTCCTCTCCCAATATCGTCCCAGACGATATCGTTACCAAAAACACCAACCTTGGAAGCAAAAATAAACAAAACCACTACCACCAAAACCACTGCATATTTCTTCATCTTAACCACCTCCTTGTCCACAAGGACAACACTGGCGCAATTCCGATAAGTGCCAGGTGTCTCTACCCTAATAGACGTAAGAGGTGGGGAAATCTAACAGGAAATTTTTAAAGATTTAATGGGGAAGGAGATGGGAATTATTGATTTAAGGAGAGTATCTCTTCTTTAACGTTTTGATAATCGGGCGTATCTATATGGCTATAAATCTCCTGAGCGGATCTTAAATACTCCTTTGCCTTGTTTTTGTAGCCTTTTTGTTTGTATAAAAGCCCTAAATTATAATAGGCAGAGGCGAGTTCCAATTTTGCATTTATCCCTTTAGAAAGTCCAACTGAGCGATTAAAGCATTCCTCTGCTTTACTGAAATCACCCATATCCAGATACAGCTCACCCATCATATTATAATCGCTGGCTAAACTGAAAATATTTCCTTGCGCTTCATCTATTCTGAATCCGCGTCTATAGCAATCAAGTACCTTCTGATATTCCTTCTCAAAAAGATATATCTCGCCCAGATTAAACCAGTAATCGCTTAATTCATTTTTTAACTTTAGTTTCTCAAAAATTTTCTGGCTCTTAGTATAAAATTCTTTGGCAGTAGTGAACTCATCTTTATTGATAAACACCAGTCCAATATCAAAATAATCACAGGCAAGATTATAGCGATATTCATACATGTGCTGCCTTTCACGATTAATCTCAGAACTTTTTGTTAGCAAATCTAAAGCCTGAGCATAATCTTCTTTATCTATATACCAGACAGCTAATTTCCTCAATGCCGCTGCCTCATTTAACTTATCATTATTTTCTGTGCTTACCTTGATTGCTTTATTGTAAAATTCGTGCGCCCTGGGATAATCGCCCTGGTTGTGATAGAGCCAGCCAATTCCTATATATGAAGAGGCGAGATTTTTAATGTTGTGCTTTTTTTCACTATAAATAGCGTAATCGATACAATATTTTAGCGCCTCATCAAATTTACCTAACCTTTTATAGGTGTCGGAAAGTAAAGGATACACTGCCAAAAAACTTTGGTCTTTTTGAATAAGACGATTGCAAAGTAGAATAACCTCTTCATTTCTACCTTCTTGAAATAACCTCTTTGACTGAGAGAACAAAAGAAGAGTACTGGGGTTCCTAGTAGATAGCCACATATATAGGTATATAATAAGAGAGATAATAAATATTAGTGATATACCTCCGATAAGTACTTTTTTGGATAAGAGAATCCTCTTCTTTTTCCTTGCTATCTGTTTTGCCTTAAATAATGTAAAATTAGGGTCTCCATAAAGAAGATAACTTGCCCAGGAAAGGCTTAAACGACCGTATTCTTTAATCAAGTTAAGTCGGCTTAACCTAACGCATTCACCTACGGATTTACCTGAGATTAAATTTGCATAAAATTCCTTGGCAAACTTAAGACTTATGGGATCTTCAATTTTGCGAATTGAGCCGATATAATGACGCACACCCGAAAACAAAAATGCCGAAGCCAAACTATAGGTTTTTCCCTGACAGTCAGCATCAAAAGAATCTTTATCCACTTTAGCAGAGTAGCAGGCATTGGAAAATACCAAGGTCGGCAAGTTTAAGGCCTCAGACATCGCCTGGATATCCCGGCAACTGAATCTACCGTCACATAAAACCCAACCGCTATTTTTAGGCTCAGCGTCATACTCGCAATGGCCGGCAAAATGGATAATATCGTAGTCGCGCAAATTCTTCTTCACATATAATGTATCGATATTAGTAGATTTAAAATCAACATTTATCTGTTTTCTCCTGCGGTCAAGCTGGTCTTTAATAAATACGCCTTCAAGGTAAGCGGATTTTAAGTCACTGGTAGGATTGGCTAAAATAAGCATCTTAGGGATACTTGCGATACTGCGATATTGCGGCAGAGGCACTGACGAATCTCTGGTCCTTACGACTCTGCCTAAATTAAACTTAAGGCATAAAAAATCAGTGCCGTCGTAAAGAATCTCCCAAGGAATATGGATTAGTTCTTCGTCGATAAAAAGGATTAAATTCTGGGTCTGCACCTGTTTCAATTTCTGCTTTATCTGGTGGCTAAGTAGTTGATCCCAAAGAAGATGGCCATTTTTCTTTAAGTTATTAATCAGGTCTATTTCTTGGGCATCATCTCTGCCAGCCTTATTTAGTATGGATATTATCTCCAGACATAACCTATCAATTTCACCAAAAAATACTGAAACCTTACTGTAATGACGAATAGTGGAGGCAAGATGTTGTTGTTCGAACATACTCATAGTAAGCAGGTTATCTTGTTTTAAAATCTCTAAAACTAAAGTATTGGTCTCGGTCATGATTTTATATCTAATAGAATAGAGGCAAGTCTTTTATCAATAGTTGAAATTTCTACTGTGTACTTACCTATTAAGACGTGCTCAAAGGTAACCTTTCCTGCATCGCTAATGTAAGACTCAAGTTCTACATCGTCTTTTATTAAAGTGACACGTAGGTCGCGTAATATCTTTTGCGTGGGTTTTTCTTTAACGATAACTGTTAAACTGAAAGCCTGGGCCCCTTTATTCTCTATCTTTGCTTCAACCCTTATATCTTGAAAATCTTTAAGTATGGTTACCTCGTCTGGAAAGTTTTTTACCTTGCGACTACGTATTATCGGTGCAGGCACTAATTCCTGACCCATTAAAATATCTCCTGTAGTATTTAATATCTCAATAAACTTTTCTTTAAGTCTTAACCAGATCTCCAAAAGGGATCCTGTATCCAGACTAAGATTTTCTTTAACGCGCTCAAGTAAGTCAGGTGGCACCTCAATATCCTGGCTTCCCTTTAATTTTAACTGTGTAGCAATGATTTCAGCGCAGGTAGCACAGGTCACTATATGCTCTCTTATAGACTCTGACTCTTGCTTAGTGAGTCTATCTTCTAAGAAGCAAACCAAGGTTTCCTCATCAGGATGCCCTGCTTTAGATACCGATTCATCTAACTTCCATCTCTTATAAACCTTTTTTATCAGCTTTTCTAACTTATCCTGCATGGTTTTTCCTTTCCTAATTTAATAGACGTAAAAGATTCAAACATCTAACGTAAAACCTTTCTTCCTGAAACAGTCCTTTAGCTTCTCTAAAATGCGCGCTTTACGCATATCCACTGCGCCGCGGGAGATTTTATAGTGTATTCTCAACTCTTCTAAATTCAAGCCCTGGTTTATATGTAACTCGAGAAAGTATCTCTCATCCCTCGGAAGTGCTTTTATGCAATCCTTAAGATTATTTAGTTTTTCTTTTTGTAGCAATGCGTTGTGCGCCAAGGGTGAATTGTCTGGAAGGACCTCCTTAAGGCTTAAGTCCTCTTCGTTTTCTTCTTCGAGAGAAACGGTTGATCTTAACTTACGCAGATAATCAATACTAAAGTTTACAGTAACTTGCCTTAGCCAGCTGGCAAGACTGCAGCCATTTTTAGCCTTAAAGGTCTTCAGTTTATTATAATTATCTTTGGTAAGTAGAATAAATA
>CAYOMI010000075.1:0-7523 GCA_964405005.1 uncultured Planctomycetales bacterium
GCCGCCACTTAAGGACAGAAGTTTTACCCAGTTCTACAATTCTTTACCCCATATTTTAAAAGCAAAAGATTTGCGTGCCGTGGTTGAGGCAATAGTTAAGGCTAAAAGAAATAAGAAAGCGGTTATTTTTATGGCGGGTGCCCATGTGATTAAATGCGGTTTAAATCCAGTATTAATTGAGTTGATTAAGAGGAAGATAATTAGTTGCATAAGTCTTAACGGTGCAGGTATAATCCATGACTTTGAGATTGCTCTTCAAGGGAAAACCTCTGAGGATGTGGCAGAAAATTTAAAGAGCGGTAAATTCGGCATGGGTAGAGAAACTGCAGATTTCTTAAATAATGCTATAAGCCAAGGTATAGATGAAGGTCTGGGATTAGGTCAAGCGGTAGCGAGTAAAATTACTAATTCAAAATTGCGCTATAGGAATCTAAGCCTGCTCTATAACGCCTATAAATATAAAGTTCCTGTTTGCGTCTTTGTGGCAATCGGTACTGATGTTATTCATCAGCATCCAACCTTTGATGCCTCCCGTACTGCAGAAGGTTCGTTAAAGGATTTTTATCTACTCGTGGAAAATATTAAATCCCTAGATAATGGTGGCGTGGTTTTAAATTTTGGCTCAGCAGTGATACTGCCGGAAGTTTTTTTAAAGGCATTGAATTTAGCGCGCAACTTGGGTAATAAGATTAAGAATTTTACTACCGCCAATTTTGATATGATTTATCATTACCGGCCCGCGCAAAATGTAGTAGCAAGACCCGTAATGTCCGGCGGGCAAGGGTATTATATCGTTGGACACCATGAAATAATGCTGCCGCTTTTAGCCCAGGCAGTAATTGAGAGGGTATGAAAAACCTAAAAACAATAATTAGAAGATTCAATAAAGCAAATATCCTGGTTATCGGAGATTTAATCCTTGATGAATATATCTGGGGTAATGTAGAAAGAATCTCGCCCGAGGCGCCTGTTCCAGTAGTTTGGGCAAATAGAAGGACTTATGTGCCAGGAGGCGCAGCAAATGTAGCGAATAATATCCGCTCTCTTGATGGAAAAGTGTATTTGCTGGGTGTTACAGGAAAAGACAAGAACAGAGGAGTTTTATTGTCAGAACTTAAGAAAAGAAAGATACCCATTGAAGGTATCTTTATTGAATCGCTAAGACACACTACTTTGAAAACCAGAATTATTGCTGGGCATCAGCAGGTGGTGAGGGTTGATTGGGAGCATACGGAGGCGCTTTCAAAAGCCCTTAACGAAAAGATACTCAGGTTTATACAGAAAAATATAAACAAGTTTGATGCGATTATAATCGAGGATTACGGTAAAGGTGTAATAAATATGCATTTATTAGAAGAACTGATTTCTTTAGCCTGCGTTCACAAAAAGATTATTACTGTTGACCCGAAAGAGGAACATTTTCAGTATTACCGCGGGGTTAGCTCTATTACCCCTAATCGTAAGGAATTGGAGAACGCAATCAGGAATTTAAAGATTAAAGATACCACCAACAGATTTAAAATAAACTCAGACAGGCTTTTTACAGATAGACAAATAGATTCAGCAGCAAAGGAAATTTTAAGTTACCTGGATTTAGAGTCGCTCTTGTTAACTTTAGGTGAATATGGAATGCGGTTGTTTGAAAAAAACGGACGCATTACCAATATACCCACAGTTGCCCAGGAGGTTTTTGATGTTTCTGGAGCAGGAGATACCGTGATTGCTACCTTTACTTTAGGGCTTTGTGCAGGAGCATCACAATTGGAAGCAGCACACATCGCAAATTATGCTGCCGGGATTGTAGTAGGAAAAATCGGCACAGCCACAACTACCCGTAAAGAATTAACAGAGAGGTTAAAATAATATGGATGTAATCGGTATAATTCCCGCAAGATATTCTTCAACGAGGTTTGAGGGAAAGGTTTTGGCAGATATATTAGGAAAACCAATGATCCAGCGCGTCTATGAGAGGGCAAAGCAGGCGATTGTTTTGGATGATTTAATTATTGCCTGCGATGATGAACGGGTAGCTCGTGTGGCCAAGAGTTTCGGCGCAAAAGTTGTTTTAACTGCTAAAGGCCATGTATCAGGCTCAGATAGGATTTGCGAGGTCATCAACCCTCTTGATGTAAAGGTAGTAATAAATATACAGGGAGATGAACCGTTGATACATCCGGAGATGATTAACACAGTAGCACAGGCCTTATTGGACGACAATTCCTTGAATATAGCCACTTTAATGAAGAAAATAGAAAATCCTCAGGAAATAAATGATCCCCACGTGGTTAAAGTCACGGTGGATAAAAATAATTTCGCGTTATATTTTTCGCGCGCGCCTATTCCGTATCATGCTGCTAATTCAGGAATAGAGTTCCCCATTTATTTTAAACATATAGGGTTATATGCCTATACTAAAGATTTTCTTTTTACCTATAAGAATTTACCAATTTCTTATTTAGAGCGGACAGAGTGCCTGGAACAACTGAGGGTTTTAGAGGAGAGTTTTCGCATTAAGGTTATCGAAACAAAATACGATACTATTGGAGTAGATACACCCCAGGACTTAGAGAAAGTAAAGGAGTATTTACGAAAGGAAAGAGATGTCGCAAGTTAATGTTGGCGATATAAAAATAGGCGTAAACAATCCCTTAGTTTTAATTGCCGGACCTTGCGTTATCGAATCAGAAAAGATGTGCCTTGAGGTAGCCAGGCGCATAAAAGAGGTTACTGCAAAATTAAAAATCCCTTTTATATTTAAAAGCAGTTTTGACAAGGCAAATAGATTATCGATAGATTCTTTTCGCGGTCCAGGAATAAAGAGGGGACTGGAGATTCTTAAGAAAGTGAAAGACACGCTAAAAGTTCCTATATTGAGCGATATACACTGTAAGACTCAAATCAATGAGGTAGCAGAAATTTTAGATGTAATCCAAATTCCTGCGTTCCTCTGCCGCCAGACTGATATTGTGGTTTCTGCTGCCAAGACAGGAAAAGTAATTAATATTAAAAAAGGACAGTTCTTGGCGCCTTGGGATATTTTGCCGATAATCCGCAAGATAGAATTCACGGGCAATAAGAAGGTTATTATTACTGAGCGAGGCGTTTCTTTTGGTTATAATAATTTAGTTTCTGATTTAAGAAGTTTAAAAATAATACGTGAGTTTGGTTATCCGGTTGTTTATGATGCTACGCATAGTGTGCAACTTCCGGGAGGAAGAGGTGTTTGCTCTGGAGGACAGAGGGAGTTTGTGGAAGGGCTTGCGCGGGCAGCAGTTGCCTTTGGTTGCGATGGTCTGTTTCTGGAAGTGCATCCCCATCCGGATAAAGCTCCTTGCGATGGTCCCAATATGATTGATTTTAAACAATTAGAAGAACTTTTAAAACAAATCAAAAAGATAGAGAAAGCAATATGAAAAAAAATGTCTTAAAGCGGGCAAAAGAGGTATTAGATATTGAAGCTGAGGCAATTCAAGCTCTTAAGAACCGCGTTAGAAATAATTTTAAACAGGCAACAGAGTTATTGGCGAAGACAAAGGGCAGAGTTGTAGTAAGCGGAATGGGTAAAACGGGAATTATCGCCCAGAAATTCTCCGCAACCTTGGCTTCTACTGGCACTCCCAGTCTATTTCTGCACTGTGCTGAGGCAGTGCACGGTGATTTAGGTAAGGTCACCGCAGATGATGTGGTGATAATACTTTCTAATAGCGGAGAGGGAGAGGAGATTAAACAGCTTTTGCCCCTTCTTAAGAAAATCGGTTCCCAGATTATTGCCTTAACGGGTAATAAGAATTCTTTTCTTGCCAAGTATAGCGATGTGGTTTTGGATGTTTCGGTAAAAAGAGAGGCCTGTCCTTTAGGGCTTGCTCCCACTGCTTCAACTACTGCAGCGCTTGCTATGGCTGATGCCCTGGCAGTATGCCTTCTTGAGTTAAAAGGTTTTAAAGAAAAGGATTTTGCTTTTTATCACCCCGGTGGTCCTTTAGGGAAAAAGTTACTTTTAAAGGTAGAGGATATTATGCGTAAAGGTCCGGCTAATCCAATAGTAAATGAAAACAAGAGAATATCCGAGGTTTTGTTTAAGATTACGCATGCCCGCGCAGGAAGCGCAACAATCGTGAACAAAAATGGAAAATTGGTGGGCATATTTACTGACGGTGATTTGCGTCGGCATTTGGAAGTAGATCCTGATTTATCCAAACGCCGCGTAAAAGAAATAATGACCAGAAATCCTGTTACCGTAGGCCCGCAGATGCTGGCAGTTGAGGCAATGCGTATTCTAAAAGATAAAAAAATCGATGAGGTTCCCATTGTAGATAAATCCAGAAGACCGATAGGCTTACTGGATGTGCAGGATCTTTTGAGGGCGGGTTTGGTTTAATATGTTTGAGTTAAAGGAAGAATTAAAAAATATTGCCAAAAAGGTAAAGCTGTTACTCTTGGATGTAGATGGCGTCTTAACTGATGGAAGAATTATTTATGATTCTCGCGGCCAGGATATGAAGTTTTTTGACGTCCATGATGGAATGGGAGTATACCTTCTTAAAAAAGCAGGAATCCCGACCATACTTATTACTGCCAAAGGTTCACGTGCAATCAAACCACGTGCCCGCGATATGCAGGTGGAAGAGGTATTTGAGAATATTTCTCCTAAGACCGTAGTGCTAGAGAAAATATTAAAAAAATATAAGGTAGGCGCAGATGAGATATGCTTTGTGGGAGATGACTTAGTGGATTTGTGCCTGATGGAAAAAGTAGGATTTCCCGTAGCAGTATTTAATGCCTGCCCTGAGATTAAACAGAATGCCTTATACGTTACTTTAAAGGAAGGTGGTCGGGGAGCAGTGCGTGAGGTGGTGGAGTTAATACTTAAAGCTAAAGACCAGTGGCAGGAGATGGTTTCCCAGTTATAATGTTTAAAAAATTGACATTTTTTTTAATTTTAGTATTATTGTTGCTTCCTTGCAGATTGCTTGTTCAGGCGCAAAATTCCCCCCAATTAAATCAGCAGATAAATGAATTTTCTCTTGCCGGATATGGAGAGAAAGGGAAAAAGAGATGGGATATTTCTGGAAAGTCGGCGGACATATCTGAGAAAGTAGTAAAACTAGACAAGGTGGAGAGTAATCTTTACGGCGAAAAGGAAAATATCAAACTTACCGCCGATAAAGGTGATTTTGATAAAACAGACGGCAAGGTGCATTTAGAAAAGAATGTGGTGATTACTACTTCCTCAGGCGCAAAGCTTACAACTGAATCTCTGGATTGGGATAAAAAAAGCGAATTGGTTAGCACTAAGGATACCGTTAATATAAAACGAGATAATATCTCTGGCACAGCTCAAGGCGCAAAAGGTCATCCTAATTTAAACCAGGTTACTTTAGAGAAGGAAGTTAAAGTAGATATTGAAGAGGCTGCTGGAAAGGTTGGGGCTAATCGCAATAAGACCATAATTACCTGCGATGGGCCGTTAGAGATAGATTATGCTAAGAATATGGCTACCTTTAAGAATAATGTCAGGGTAGAAACTCGGGAAAGCTCGATAACTAGCGATGTAATGGAAGTTTTTTTTGTTTCTCCAAAAAAAGAGAAAAATAAAGAAGCAACTAAAAATATGATAATGATGGGTACCCAAATAGATAAGATTGTCTGTCAGGGTAATGTTAAGATAACTGATGGCGAGAATGTTTCTTACAGCGAGGTTGCGATTTATAATGCCAGAGAGAAAAAAATTACTCTTGCAGGAAGACCGAGGCTGGTCATAAATTCCACGGAGGGAATGAATGCATCTTCTGGAAACTAAAGGACTTTATAAATCCTATGATGGTCGAGCGGTAGTTCAGGGAGTTGATATTTTAGTTAAGCGCGGCGAGATTGTGGGATTATTGGGGCCTAACGGCGCAGGAAAGACCACAACCTTTTATATGATTGTAGGTATCATTGCCCCTAACCAGGGAAGTATAATTTTTGACAATTATGACATAACCAATCTTCCCATACATGAACGTTCACGTTTCGGTATAGGTTATCTTTCTCAGGAACCATCAATATTTAGAAAACTTACGGTAGAAGAAAATATTATGGCAGTTTTAGAGACTCTTTCTATAGGTAGACAGGAAAGAAGGTATCGCTTGGAAATGTTGCTTGAGGAGTTAAATATTTCACACTTGGCTAAAAACAGAGCTTATACACTCTCAGGCGGAGAAAGAAGACGTCTGGAGATTACCCGCGCTTTGGTTACAAATCCCTCCTTCATTCTTTTAGATGAGCCATTTTCTGGAATTGACCCGATAGTTGTAAATGAGGCACAGGAAATCATTAAGGGACTAAAAGAGCGGGGTTTAGGGATTTTACTTACTGACCATAATGTCAGAGAAACCCTGTCTATAACCGACAGGGCCTATTTGATTGCCGAAGGTAAAATCCTTATTTCTGGAACAGCAGATGATCTTATCAGTAACCCGAAAGCGCGAGAGATTTACCTGGGTGAAAAGTTTAGGATGTAAGCGGGGTAGAAAAATTGAAGACGGAAGTTAAAAAGATAGACAGCACCAAGAGAGAAATTAGCATCGAAGTAAGCGGAGATGTTGTTAAGAATAAATTTGAAGATGTTTTTAAAAGAATTGCCAAAGAGGCAAAGGTGCCTGGATTTCGTCCTGGTAATGCGCCGCGCGATATTTTAGAGAAACACTATTCTTCCTATGTTCAGGAGCAGGTAATTAAGGAACTGGTTCCTGAGGTTTATAATCAGGCAATCGAAAAAGAAGGTCTTGATATTGTTGAACTTCCTAATATATCTGATGTGAGATTAGACAGAAACAACCTTTCATTTAAGGCCCAGGTAGAAACTGCTCCCCAGATTAATCTTAAAGACTATAAAAGAATTAAGATAGAGTATAAAAAAATTACTGTTTCAAATGATGAAATAAAGAGAAGTCTAGATTCTTTGAAGGAGGCACACAAAATAGAATCATTAGATGACAGCTTTGCCCGTAGTCTGGGTTATCCAAATTTGCAGGAATTGGAGAAATCCTTCGAAAAGCAGATATATATTCAAAAGGAAAATCTCCAGCGCCAGAAGATAGAGGATGAAATTATAAAGAATATTACTACGGATACAGATTTTAAAATACCACAATCCCTTATTAAAAGGCAACTTGAGGATTTAATCCGGCAGGCAAAACTTGATTTAGCTCTAAAGGGTATGTCCCGCCAGAAGATAGACGAGCATGAGAAGGAACTTGTCGAAACATTAGAGCCGCAGGCAAAGGAACAGGTTAAAGTTTATCTGGTTTTATCCGAGATTGCCAAAAAAGAAAAAATTCCTCTTGATGACCATATGCCCAGCCGGGTTATGGAGTTTTTGTTAAAGGAAGCGGACTGGAAAGAAGAGGCGCAGTAAAAACGGAGGTGTATTATGAGTGTTAAAAATCAGACATTAATACCGATGGTTATTGAACAGACACCACGGGGATATGAGCGGGCATACGATATATATTCAAGATTATTAAACGACCGAATTATTT
>CAYOMI010000076.1:0-7462 GCA_964405005.1 uncultured Planctomycetales bacterium
GGTAAGGCCAGGACGATAACTATATTCTTTTGAGAGGGAAAAATATTTATTACTAAAGAGATATTTTATATTACTTAAAGAAGCTAAAAACGGATTATCTTTTATTACCAATTCATCATCATAGACGAATCCGTTATTTAAAGAATTAAAATAAACCAGAAACCCCGCAAGGATAATTATAGAAATAAAAATAATACTGAGTTTCTTTTTTTCCATAATTAAAGCAGCCTAAAAATCAAAGACAAGTTCGGTCCTAAAAAACCAAGCCGGGTCAGTGCCAGAAGCATAATAATCACCGGCACTAAAATACTCTAACCATAAATGCCCACGCAGATTTTTATTAAAAGTGACCTTGTATATCCCTTTGCTGAGGTGTCCTCTTTCTTTACCTTTACCAAAGCCAGACCTGTTCTGATAGGGTCGCGTATCAGCAAGTAAATAAGAGTAACCAAAAAGCAAACTTTGGTTTTTTGTCAATTGTAACTTTGCCTCTATGCGGGGTATGTGCATATTTGACCACTGGTTGGCGCCGCCTTCTTTAATTAAAGTAACAGTATAAAGTTCGCTCCATTTTGACCAGCCCATTAATACAGGGTCCCATCCTTCAAATTTATCTGTATCCGGGTCATCTCCGGATAAATAAGTATAACCTAAAGTAATAGTGGGTTTAAATTTAACCGGAAAGCAATATCCCATATGCGCATCCAATCCTTCTGCCTGTATGCTTTTTGCATCGGGTCCGTATTTTCCAAACTGAAGTGCAACTTCAAGCGCATAGTCCAAATTCTCATTAAATTTTCCCGCAGGTCTTACTCCGATAGTATGCACATTTATTTTATTGGGAGTATCGTATTCGCGTTTATATATATAATAACTGTCGATCTGATGCTTCTCTAATGACTTATTAATAAAATAAACGCCTTGGGCAAAAACAATAGGCTTGGTATTGGTGTTATTCAAAATCCGCTTTTGGTTATTTATTTTTATAAATTTATCCTTACGCGGCTGATATATAACGAAAGTATCCAGCTGAGATTTTTCTAAGTCCAGACTTCCTTTAACCGCATTATAATAACCCGTGCGTACGCTATCGCCAGGAGTGCCGTCGAATATAACAAATCCCTCGCCATACAATAAATACTGCCGGCCCACTCTTAAAGAAAGCGGAGTATCCATTATATGGGAGATATCCATATAAAACTTATCAAAAATAACCTCATCGGCATTATAAGATTTACGGGGATGAAAATAGACCTTATTTTCATTAAGCATGCGGAATTCAAAACTTAGTTTCTCTAAAGTAGTGGGCTTAATCTGCGCGCCGATTGCCGTAGTAAACTTCATATAATTCTCCGGCTTTTCCAAGTCATCCTCTAAATCAATAAGGTTATTTGTATAGTAATAATTTATCTTTTCATAAAGGGTAGGTCTAAACCACTGTTCTCTTTCGTCATTTTTGGCAAAACTTATGCCCCAAAATAAAAATAGGCAAAATAATACCTTGCTGGAGATGTTAAAGAATATCTTCATCTCTACTTTGCATGCATATAATAGATGAAACATAGGTTGAGATTTATATTGGCAATGTAAGGGGGTTTGCAAAAATCTAACTTTGCTTCTTCTGCGATAGCATTATCAATATAGCCATCAACATAAAGGCATTGCCGAATGTCGCCACATTGCTGGGAGCAGATTTCTTTAAAGAGAATAAACAGGCTGCGTTGCCGGTAGCCTGAACAACAGTAATAGCTGACCAAATATGCCAGATGATGGCGAATATTATTACCAAAACGCCAATTGTAATTAAAAGATTTGTTAACCTTTGCATTTTTCACCTCCTTTTATCTTATTATTCTAACTTTCTTATCTGTAATTAGTTACAATATAAATTTTAACAGTTATCTGAAAATAATCAAGAAAAATATGTCCTAAAAATCAACTCATCTTGCACCGTCTGGCGAGCCAATCGGGTACCGTCTGGCGAGCCAATCGGGTACCTGTCCCTTTAAGTCTCAAAATAAAGCTCGTTTTCAAAAAATATGCAGAAAAAATATTTATCAAAAAGCGTATTTTATCTCTAAACGATTCTTTCGTTCTTAATTCTCTCTTCGTTTCTTTAAAGATTACCCAAATATCCGCGATTTTTATTTTCTCGTCGGAATTCTTTCTTCTATATGACAGAATTTGCCTTAATTCTTTTAGAGAATCCGCCCTTGAGAAAAGGCCTAAAAGACGCCGCACATAAAACCTTTTAGCAGTCTCTTCTAGAAACTTCCGTGTAAATCTCCCTGTCTGGTAAGTTGGAACACCTTCTAAGGTATTAAGGCCTCTTTTATATCTTTTAATATTTTCTCTATCAAACCAATTAAAATTATTTGGTAAAACCTCCTCTTTTATTGCTAAATCAAAGAGGGCGGTGCCTGGATAAATAGAAGTGGGTCCAAAGATGTAATACTCGGTATCCAGTTCACAACAGAATTTATAAGTTTCCTCTAAATCCTTTATTGTTTCTGTTGGATGTCCCAACATAAAATAGACCCCTACCTTAAGGTCAAAATTTTTTGCTAATCTCACTGCTTCTTTGACATCTTCTTTAGTTATATTTTTATGAATTATCCTCATAATTCTTTCACTGCCGGTCTCTACGCCGAATCTGACTACCTGGCAACCCGATTCTTTCATCAATCTAAATATCTCTTCATCGTGTATATCGGTTCTAGCCATAACCGACCATTTGATTTTTAAATCCCTTTTTATAATTTCTTGGAAAAAATTAAGACACCACTGTTTATTAAGAAAGATTAAATCGTCTCTAAAAGTAAAATATTTGTTACCGTAATGTATAATCAGATATTCAATTTCATCTACCACAAGTTGGTAAGGTCTAAATCTAACCTTACCTTTCCAAAATTGCGGGCTTACACAGAAGATACAATGATAAGGACAGCCTCTGGAAGCCATTATCAAATGGTAAGGATAATTATCCATAGGCAGAAGATGATAAGCAGGTTGAGGCAATGTAGCTAAATCTTCGATAAAAGGCCTCGGAGGATTAACCATAATTTCATCCTCTTTTTTATATGCTATTCCTTTTATCTCATCTAATGGCTTACCTTTATCGATAGCCTCAACCAACTCCTGCATTGTCTCTTCGCCTTCTCCTAAAACAATGTAATCAATTCCTTTTATATTTCTTAAAGCCTTCTCAAAGTCAAAAGTAACATGCACTCCGCCAACCACAACAATACAACCCAACTCCTTGGCAATATTGGCTATCTCTAACCCCTGAAATCTATTAAAGGTAGAAATTGACACTCCTACTATATCGGGATTCTCTTTTCCAATCATGTTTTGTATGTGTTCTTTTACCCGGAGATTCATACCTAGGCAATCCAGAATACTTACAAAATGACCCTGTTTTTCTAAAATACTCGCAATAGAAGCTATGCCTAAAGGGGGACCGGCTCCCTCCTCAAGTCCATAATAACTAGATATACCCCACCAGGGTCTTACTAATACTATCCGCATTGGTCTTTATTGGTTGTAAATGCCAAATCATGAAATAATAATAAAAATAATGCAATATAAGAAAATCCCATCACCCTTTTCTTAAATTTTCTCTTAGTCTTTAGTTCTCTAATTACTTCTTGAATAACTACTTTCCAATCAGCGATATATTTTGGTATGAATCGTGCTCTATAATAAAAAACAAAATGCTTGAAATCATGGAAAGAATTTAAAGAAAAAATGCTGGCAAGAAAAGTCCTCACAAAGAATCTTCTTGCTGTCTCCTCTAAGTACTCCCGGTTAATATCTCTTTCTTCCCAGGTGGGAACACCTTCGTATACTCTAAAACCATCCTTATATTTCAATAATGTATCTGGACTAAACCAGTTAAAATCAGAAGGTAATAGTTTCTCTTTGACTGCTATGTCAAATATAGTTGTCCCCGGATAAATAGAGGTGGGCCCAAAAAGAGACTGTTCGCTATTAAGTTCTATAGCGAAGTTACAAGTTTCTTCAATGTCTTTCTTGGTCTCATAAGGATGGCCTAACATATATGTTGTCTGAATACATTCAATGCCAGCTTCGCGAGCCATTTTTACAGCCATCCTCACATCTCCTTTAGTTATATTCTTATGGATTAAGTTTAAAGTCTCTTCACTGGCTGACTCTACTCCAAATATTATCATCTCGCAACCCGCCTTCTTCATTAACCGGAATATTCCTTCATCGCGTAAATCCACCCTGCCTAAACAGTCCCATTTGATTTTTATATCCCGCTTAATTATCTCATTACACAGGTTTATTGCCCATTTTTTATCCAGAAATAAATTAACATCTTTGAAAGCAAAATATCTTCTTCCATAGGTATTTATCAGATACTCTATCTCATCTACAATAAGCTTATAGGATCTAAACCTTAGTTTACCTTGCCAGAGTTTTGGAATAGCACAAAAGATACAATTATAAGGGCAACCTCGCGAACCCATCACTGTAAGGTAGCGATATTTCTCTACAAGTAGGAGATGATAGGGTATAAAGGGTAATTTATCTAAATTATCAATAAATGGGCGCAGGGGATTAATGACAATTTTACCATCTTGTCTATAGGCAATTCCCTTTATTGTATCCAGTGGGCCTCCTCTATCAATGGCTTCAGCCAACTCCTGCATTGTCTCTTCACCCTCTCCTAAAACCGCAACATCTATACTGGAAATACTCTTTAAGGTATTCTCCGCATCAAATGTAACATGATTACCGCCAACAATTACAAAGGCGCCCAATTGTTTTGCGATATTAATTACCGGGATTGCCTCAAATCTATGGTAGGTTAAAAGCGTTACTCCTACTATATCGGGATTTTCTTTTTTTAATTTCTCTCTAATTCTTCTTTCGTCCGATATACCTAAGGCTAAAAAATCGAGTATACTTACCTGATACCCTTTTTTTTCAAGAAAGGCTGCCGGATAAAGAAGACTTAATGGAGGTTCATAGTAAGTCTTTTCGTATAAATTAAAATATGGTCTTACAAGGACTATTTTCATCTATTTTTTTAAAATCCTTTTCCGTGACCAATAAATTATTCGCATCCAAGCGTTTAGAAAGCAACCCTTGCTCAAACCAGAAATCAATGGTCTTCTGTAACAATGAAAAATCTTTTTTTACAAAACTTATATGCCAATTAGCGCATTTGTTCTTTAAAACTACTTCCTCATCAATGGGAACATATTTGGGAAAAATTCTTATGGCTTTATCAGGATTTTTATAAATCCATTCGATTGCTTTCTTCATTGCTTGTTGAAATTTTTCTGCTACCTGAGGGCGTTCTTTCAAGAATCTAGTAGAAAATACTGCACAACCAATACAAAGAGGGTCAATCACATATTTAATCATCAGATTATCAGCTATCTTTCTACCCACTCCTTTTATTTCGCAAAGTGCAGGAATGGGGTCTAAGGCATAAAGGGCTTCTACCTTACCGCTCTCTAAAGCCTCTACTTGAAGAGCGGATGGAAGCTCAATTATCTTTACATCTTTATCGATATCCAGACCAAATGCCTTTAAGACGAGTTTAAAATTGTTGCGCAAGGAAATGCCCGGTAAAATCCCTATATTCTTGCCTTTTAGTTTCTTCAGCGAATCAATCGTAGAATCCTTTCTTACCACAATACTTTCTGCGCCAAATTTACCAAAATCTCCTTGGGAGACCCCTGTTCCAACTAGTGCCATTTTGTATATCTTTAATAGACCCGGATTCGCTGCTTCTAGGGCTAAAAATGTAAATGTTCCACCATCAGAAGAAGCATCTAGTCTTCCTGAAGCCACTGCTTCAAAAAGAAGATTACTGCTCTCGCATACAATCGGTTCTGCCTTTAAGCCTAACTCCTTAAAAAAACCTTCTTCTAAAGCTACAAAAAGGGGTAGTCCTGTGGCAATTCTTTGATATCCTACCTTAACTACCTCTTCAGAAAAACTAATTTTTGTAGCAATCCCTATCATAGTTAACATTATAAATACCACTAATAACCCTATGTATAACCTATTTTTCATCTTCTACCTCCGGGTAAAGTCTGGCTCTGGCTATCTTTAGCGAAGAAGTCTTTGGTAAGTAGTCCTTAAACTCAAACTCTTGAGGAATCATATAAGTGGCTAGATGCTTGCGACAAAAGGATCTAAGTTCTTCTTCTTTAATATAATTTTCTTCCTTTAATACCACTACTGCTTTTATGCGGTTTCCCATCTCTTCATCCGGTATCCCTAAACATACCACCTCTTTTATCTTGGGATGCTTTTGTAAAACTAGTTCTATTTCTTCAAGATTAACCCGAAAACCCCTTACTTTTACGGTATTATCCAGACGGCCTAAGTAAATATAATTTTTATTCCCGCTGACCTTTACTAAATCATGGGTTCTGTAAACCAATCTATCCGTCTTAGTAAATGGGTCTTTAAATAAAACATCTTGAGTAGTCTTTGGGTCATTTAAGTAACCCGACATTAAAATAGAGGAAGTAATATATAATTCTCCCTCAACACCGGGTTTTTCTTTTAATCTCAGACCTTTGTCACCTACAATAAAAGTCTGAATTCCTACTCCGGGTTTACCAATGGGTATAGAATTTTTTTCTTGTGGCATTTTTTTTATCGGATAATAGGTAACTATTCCTGCCTCTGTTGAGCCATAATTCTGAAGATACTTTACTTTTGGTAAAATATTCATAAGAAAACGCAGGTATTTTGGAGGTAATTTACTGCCAGAAAAGATTACCATTCTTAAACTAGGAAATTCATTGTAGGATAAATTACCATATAAAACCAACCATATCAAAACTTCAGAACCCACTTTCAGAATAGTTATCCTTTTTCGTCTAATAAATTCCTTAAAAGTTAAAGCAAAGCTACAAATTCCTTCGGGAAGAATACATGTAGTAGCTCCACACTTTATCATTAAAAGTATGTCGGTCAAGGAACCGCAAAAACTAAAAGGATGATATAATGCATGTCTATCATTTCTAGAGATACTATACGATATTTTTTGATGAGACTTAATAGTAACTGTTAAATGTCTATTTTCTGCTTGATGACTTTTCATTACCCCTTTGGGCTCGCCAGTTGAACCAGAAGTATAGAAAATAACTGCTAAACTATCCTTGTTTATTTTAGGGAAACCCTTTAAAGAAGTGGATTTAATACGAGATGCATTTCTATCTAAGAATATAACTTTTTTAAAGCCTGAACTTAATTTAGAAAACCCTGATATACGGTCTGCATAACGAGAGTGGCTAAAGAGATACCGCATCTTGCATTCATCAATAATATAGGCGCATCTTTTTGGAGACCAGTTTAGATCCAGGGGAACATAGACACAGCCTGACTTTAAAATACCCAAAAAAGCCGCTATACCATTTATAGATTTATTGATATACAGACCTACTTTATCGCCGGGTTTTAAATCTTT
>CAYOMI010000077.1:0-7441 GCA_964405005.1 uncultured Planctomycetales bacterium
GAGATAATATCCCTCGGTGATTTTCGGCGTCCGAACGGACAAAAATGGCCGAAATTGTGTCCGTTTTGTCCGGTCATTTTAAGTACAAAAAGTCGTAACTCTTTACAGCACAAATCGATATAATATGTCCGCCTCTGAAGGGCGACATTGCTTTATCTGGCTTTCATGTTCTTTATTTTCTATATGCCACAATTTTATTTAGGGTTTACTTTCTTTTACGAAATATTTTACTCATTTGTAATATTAACCCTGTAAGACTTTTCTTCCGTGGCTGTACTTTGGCAATTATATTTTCGATTTCTTTCCCGGTTTCTACATCAATGGATGAAGATTTTTTCATGGAAAGGATTTGTGAAGGATATACACTCCTGTGGCCTGTCATAAGAAAACTTACAACACACGCAACCGTGGCATAAGGGGCTATGGCCGTTCCAAATAATTCCATAGCCATGATACTTGCCGCAATGGGCGTGTTGGCTGCTCCGGCAAGAACACTTACTAGTCCTATAGCTGCGAAAGTGGCTATATCCAATCCTGTAAGTGATGCAAATAGCGTACCAGCGGATGACCCCACAAAGAGGATTGGCGTAACTATGCCCCCGCTTCCACCAAAACCAAGCGTAATGGTAGTAAAAACACCTTTTACAGGAAATGCGTACCATGCTATTTTGACACCATTTAAAGACTGCTCTATCACATCCAGGCCGAGTCCAAGATATTGTTTTGAAAATATGAATGTAAGAGCTATTAAGGCCAATCCTCCAACTAATCCTTTTAACGGCGCCCATAATCGCAACCTATTAGAAAGTTTGCCCCCTAGCTTCAGCATCTCAATGAGAATTAACGAACAAAATCCAAAGAATATACCAGCCAGAACAACCTTAATAAAAAATAGTTCGCTAAAGACAGGCGCCAAGACAACAGGATGAGAAAAATATGTCAGACCGAGTGATGATGATACATGATAGCTAACGATACCGGCTATAAATGAAGGCAAGAGGACATCATACAGAATAGCGCCAACAAAAAGAACCTCCACGCCGAATATGGCGCCTGCTATAGGAGTCCCGAAGACTGAGGCAAATCCGGCACTTATGCCACATATCACGAGTTTTCTGTGATCATTATCGTCAAATTTAAAAATATCAGCGAACATTGATGAAAGACCGGCGCCAATCTGAGCACATGGGCCTTCCTTGCCTACCGAACCGCCTAAAGCAATAGTGATAATAGTGGCTACAAGTTTCACTGGGACAACTGCTGTTTTAATTTTACCTGAGCGTTTATGCACCGCTTCAATAACTTTCTCTGTACCATGACCTTCGGCGTCAGGCGCCAGATATTTGACCATTAACGCACTTAAAAATAACGCGATAGGAAGCAGGAGAAAATAGTATTGGTACTTACCGCTAATCTTTGTGCTCCATACAAGCAGTTTTAAAAATACGGTTGTAGAAAGCCCTACGATTATTCCTGTAATGGCTGCCAGGAATACCCATTTAATGACACTGATAAATAATACGGTTTCTTCTTTCAGTCTTCTTATCACTTTCTCTACCCTTTTGCTAATAATCCGCGAAACATAAAAAACGCCGCGGCTAGAATAAAAACCGCCGCCCATATATAATCTTGTTTTAAGTTTTCCTTCATGTAAAAAAGCGAAAACGGCACAAATACAGATAATGTTATAACTTCCTGCAGAATCTTGAGCTGACCAAGGTTCATAGTTTGATGGCCAATTCTATTCGCAGGTACTTGTATAAGATATTCAAATAGCGCAATGCCCCAGCTTAATAGCGCCGCGACGATCCACGGCTTATGATTAAAATTCTTCAGGTGGCCATACCAGGCAAATGTCATGAATACATTACTGCATACCAATAATAGCGTTGTAATGATAAGTCTGTTCATCTGACTTCTCCTTTTTGCAAAAATGATAACAGAGTTCTCATAATTACCAGAGGATTTGGCGGGCATCCCGGAATATGCAGCACCACCGGCACTATCTCTTTTACCGCACCTTCTACGTAATAAGAATCTTTAAATATGCCGCCGTTTAAGGCGCAGTCTCCGCATGTAATAACGAATTTCGGTTCTGGCATGGCCTCGTAAGTCTTTTTTAGCGCAATGAGCATATTCTTAGACGCAGGCCCGGTTACCAAAAGGCAATCAGCATGCCGGGGTGAAGCCACAAAATTTATACCAAACCTTTGCAAATCATAGATCGGATTGTTCGCTGAGATAATTTCTGATTCGCAGGCTCCGCAGGAACCAGTATCTATTTCACGTATATGCAAAGATCTGCCGAATTTTTTATGGATTGACGATCTTAATTCATTACCAGCCGATTCTATCTTTATAGATAAATCTGTCTCTATATGCCTTGTAACCACACCTTTTAAAATCCTACTTTTTATTATGTATCTCATAATTTATAGATCGTTTCCGGAATACGACAGATCAAAACTTTTATTACATAGTGGAAAATCCGGGATAATATTGCCTAATACAGCATAAGAGAGCCCTTGCCAATTATGGAAAGAAGGGTCGACTATCTTGCATCTCTCTATGAGGCCCGCGCTATCGGTTTGTATCCAATACAATACCGGGCCTCTCCACCCTTCTGCATAGCCCAAAGCGGAACCCTGCCTTAATTCCTTATGGATATTAACATTCTGGCTCCCTGCTGAGTTTCTTGTAAATTCTTCGATCAAGCGACATGATTCTTTAAACTCAAATATTCTAACTTTCAGCCTGGCCAGGGCATCTCCGGATTCCTGCATCACTATTTTAAATTTGGCTTCTTTATATGCTCCGGGGAAATATCTTCTCAGATCTGTTGGGATGCCTGAGGCGCGCCCGGCAAGGCCAACCACACCTAAATCCTCAGCAGTTTTTCTTCTTAGGACACCGGCCGTATCCACCCTATCCATAAATGAAACGCTGGAATTTAATATTTTAACCAGCTCATTAAAATCATATTTTACTCTCTCAAGAGACTCGAGAAGCATTCTCTTTTTTACTTCATCGATTTCTGTTAAAACCCTACCTATTGTATTAACATTCTTAAGATATCTGCTTGCGGTAAGTTTTTCGTTTAATTGTAATATAGCTTCTTTTATGATCGAAGCATATGCTGCCGGAAAACCAAAGCCCACGTCCACGGCGATGCCGCCGATATCGTTTACATGATTATACATGCGTTCGAGTTCTAAAAATATAGCCCTAAAGATAGCCGTTTTCGTAGGGACCGATGTACCAAAAATCTTCTCCAGCGCTTGAGTAAATGCAAGGCTATGTGCGAAGCTCGAATCGCCCGAGACACATTCCGAAAGTTTTATTGCCTCAGGATAAGACCTACCCTCAAAAAGCTTCTCTACTCCTCTGTGTGTAAAACCAAGCCTGATCTCTAAATTTATAATCGGCTCACCCGCAACGCTAAAGCGAAAATGTCCTGGCCCTATAATTCCGGCATGCACAGGCCCAACCGGTACCTCGAACACTCCCTCACCTTCTACTTTTCCAAATTTATATTCACCCGCAGCCAGACCGGATATTTTATTAAAGTCCTTGCGTAAAGGATAATTACCCTGCGGCCAGACCTCATCATGCAAATTTAATCTTCTTAAGTCAGGATTTCCTTTGGGCTCAATACCGAACATCTCCCATATTTCTCTTTCAAATAAAGTAGCTGAATGTATGCTTTTTGCAAGCGAATCAAAACAAGGGTTTTCTTGCGGAATATCCATACTCACAATAACCCATTGGCCTTCTTTAACGTTCACAAAAACGCATTTGATTTCAAACTTGTTTAGCTTTATGCGCTCATCGAGCGCAAAAAGCATCAGGACGGGAGAATGAAGCAATTTATGCAGTACAAGACAAGCATCTTTAAAAACTTTCGGATCTACCTTAATACAAATCTCATCCGGATAGTCTCGCAAGACTGAAATTGCGTTAAAACCGGGGAGTTTCTTTTTTATACCTGAAATAATTTCTGGACAATCCATACTAAATCCTTCTTTATTAATGGCAGTATGATGCCTACGGCACAAATTTGAATGAATAAAAATAAAAACGCCAATTTCCCGCTTAAGGGCTCTTTTATCACAGGCATGCCCTTAGGGATATTGCCGAATAGAATCTTACTAAAATGATTTACAACTGCACCGAAAATAACAGCAATAAATCCCAATAACAAAAAAGTAACCAGATAATATCCTTTAAGAAAAGCGGCACATATTATAAAGATTTCACTTATAAAAATAGAAAAAGGCGGCATACCTGCAAGAGCAAAGGCTCCCATGAGAAGCATGAATCCTGTAAAAGGCATTGTACTTATCACTCCTCGGATGATGTGCATATTGTGCGTCCGGTATTTATTTACAACATTACCGGCGCCGAAAAACATCAATGCCTTTGTTACTGCATGATTAAATACGTGCAGCATTGCCCCGCCTATCCCTAAGATTCCACCAATTCCCAAACCAATTGAAATTATGCCGACATGTTCGATGCTATGATAGGCAAGCAATCTCTTTAAATCTTTCTGAACCAGAATAAAACCGCAAGATATAGCCAAAGAAATAATCCCCAATAAGATCATCAGATTGCCAAAATACGCAAAACCGACGCTCTTGATTGTGATAATGCCAAATCTTAAGATAGCATAGATAGCGGTCTTTAATAAAACTCCGGAGAGAAGCGCGCTTACAGGGGCAACTGCCTGGCTGTGCGCGTCTGGTAACCATGTATGCATTGGAGCCAAGCCTGCTTTTGTCCCGTATCCAACCAATATAAAAATAAAGGCAATCTTCAATATATTCTTATCCATTTTCCCAGCGCTAGCTACCATATCTGACCAATTCAGGTTTTTCATACTTGCGGAAAGTGAAAAAGCGTAGGAAAAAAGAATTGTCCCTAAAAGCGCAAAGATTATACCTACCGAACAGATAATGATATATTTCCAGGCAGCTTCAACTGACTCTTTATTGTTGTAAAATCCTACGAGAAATGCTGAAATAAGAGTGGTCATTTCAATGGCGACCCAAAGCATGCCTAAATTGTTCACCGCGGGAACAAAAAGCATCGAGAAGCAGAATAGATTAAAGAGCACATAGTAAATCTTCGCTTTTTTCTCGGATATCACTCCCATCTCTACATCTTTTTTAATGTAATCGATAGAATAAAGCGCTGCCGCAAAGGCAATTACCGAGATAACAAAAATGAAAAACGCACTTAAGGTATCGAGATATATGAAACCAAAATAGAAAAAAGCGGATTCTGATAGTATTGTTTCTTTAAACAGGATAATACTGGCAAATAATACCGCTGAGTATCCAAGGCTATTGACTATCCCGCAAACTCTTTGCTTCCTAATAAGTAAAGAGGCCACCGAAAGTAAAATCGGCGTTGTAAGAATAAGAAATATTTGCATACGCTTAACCTTTTAAACGAGAAAGCTTGTTCACATCAATATGCGTGAAGAGCTTATTAATCCTATAAACAAAAAAGCCCATAATAAGAACGCTCACAAATACATCAAAAAATATGGCGATTTCCACGAAAAAGGGCATGCCTCCCGAAACCGTTGAGGCAAGCAAAAATATTCCATTTTCCATTGCCAGCAACCCAATTATTTGGGCAAGCGCGGTCATCCTGAATATCATCAAAAATATGCCCGCCAATACTATAAAAAACGCGACCGCTAACATACCAGCCTGTATTTCATTGCTCGGAGCTATAAAATGCACGGCAAAGATCCATGCTAAATAAGTGAAAGCCAACGCCCATAACAATGATAATTGGGTATTAATAAATAATCCAAGATCTTCGCTCGCCTTTATCCTGTTCATAACCCGGTATAATAAATGCGGGATAAGGGATACTTTTAGAATAAACAACAATCCGGCGATGATGTACAGATCGAGCCGATATTCACGTAATGCTATTATTAGTGTTGTGAAAAACAGGCAGAATGACTGGTAACGAAAAGAGCGGATTAAAGCCGGCATTCTTTTGGCAATAACCATAAGATAGGTAGAACACAAAACTGCGAATAAAATTAATGCCTGCATATTAAATCCTTAAGATCGCGCATACTACGGCTATAATTCCCAATACAAAAGCAAAGCCTAGAAAATCTGCCACCCTGAACAAGCGCATCTTCGCTACTGAAACTTCTACTAAAGCTACTGCAATACTAATGATAACTATTCTTGCTAAATACCACAAAACCCAAAAAATCATCTGCGCTAAATTAATAAAACCGGGTATGGCAATCGGAAAAACAATTTGAGCGATCAGAAAAAACAAAATCATCTGTTTTATATAGGAAGCCATCTCGATCAAAGCAAGAGATCTGCCTGAGTATTCCAAAACCATGGCCTCGTGCACCATTGTCAATTCAAGGTGTGTTTCCTGATTATCAACAGGGATACGCGACGTTTCCGCGATTGTAACAAGAAATAGAACTATAGCGGCGACAACAGAAGAAACGGTTACAGCGTGCATACCATTAAACGCAGAAATATCTGTTGAACCGAATTGTAATGATATGGAAAACACTACCAATAAAAGCGCTGGCTCGACTAAACTTGAGATAAACATCTCTCGCGATGATCCCATCCCGCCAAAAGAACTTCCGGTGTCTAATGCTGAAAGGGACAGGAAGAATCGGCCTAGTGCAAAGATAAATATAAGGGCTAAAAAATCACCAATGTGATTCGCCGGACTAGAAAAGATGAACGCGGGAATTAAAATAGCTGCCGCAAGCGTTGAAGAAAACACCACAAAAGGAGCAGCCCTAAATATCCAGGAGGTTGTTTCTGAAATTACCTCTCCTTTCGAAAAGAGTTTGGCCAGGTTGTAATATGGCTGAAAAACGCTCTGCCCCCTTCGCATCCTGATGTTATTCTTTATCTTAGTAATCAGGCCGCTTAAAAACGGAGCAAGTCCGATAAATAAAATCAATTGCAGTATAAGTATAAATAGATTCATAAGTTTTAAAACCTGTGCATAAATATAATTAACAACAGTACGGTAGTAAGAATATAAGATAGATATAGATGGATGCTACCCGGCTGAATCCGCCTCATAGACTTGGCTGATCTAAACACAAGAACAAGTACCGGGTCGTAAATATATTTTTTAAAAACCTTCGTTGTGTGCATTTCATAAGTAAAGGATTTGACATGATAAAATGATTCTCTGATTTTCTGTGTTTTGCGATATGGCAAGAGAAAGAAACTAAAAGCGATCCTGAATGGTTTTGAAAAAGCGGTTGCGGTGTATTCATTACGCGAGTTTAGTTTATAGTAACCGCAATCCCAGGTACTATAACCTTTCACCTTCTCCCTGCCAAATAATCTGTATATGACAAATCCTATAATCCCTAGCACAATTAATACAACCGTAAGTAAAGGAGCGGAAAGATATATAC
>CAYOMI010000078.1:0-7388 GCA_964405005.1 uncultured Planctomycetales bacterium
TGTATATATAAATAAGAGGCCATATGAAGATCAGTCCGAATTTTATTATCATTTCAATAAGGCCATGGAATATCAGAATTTATCAGATTACAATAATGCGCTTGTTGAATTAAAACTCGCTGATAAAATCCAGCCAAAGAGAAGTAATATCATTTATTCTTTAGGCATCATATATTATAAATTAGGAGATTTTAAAAAGGCGGAAGAGAAATTAAAGGAAGCAATTTTGCTTTCGCCATTTTTTCTCAACGCTTATTATAACTTAGGATTTATCTATAATGAACAGAACCGTTTTGAGGAGGCTTTAGAAATTTTAAAGAAAGCAGATTTCTTGGAACCGACAGACGCCGGCGTGCATTTTGAGCTAGGCAAGGTCTATAAGGCAAAAGGAAATACCAAACAGGCAGAAGCTGAGTTTAGAATTGCTCTTGGCTATGCAAAGGCGCTAAGTAGTAAAGAGAAGGCACTTATTGAGAAAGAATTGAAGAGCATAGGGAAAGGAAAATGAAGCAGAAAATTATTTTTCTGGTTGGGCCGACTGCAATTGGCAAAACAGAAGTTGCCATACACCTTGCTAAAAAAATTGGAGCAGAAATTATTTCCTGCGATTCTATGCAGATTTATAAAGGTATGAATATAATTACCTCAAAACCCATGCCTGCTTTGATGAGAAGAGTCCCCCATCATTTAATTGAT
Source organism: uncultured Planctomycetales bacterium (assembly GCA_964405005.1). GTDB lineage: Bacteria > Omnitrophota > Gorgyraeia > Gygaellales > Profunditerraquicolaceae > CAYOMI01. The sequence goes on from CAYOMI010000078.1 coordinate 697, forward strand.
ATAATTTCACCGCGTAGTGAGTATAATGTGTCGCGATACCGCAGAGACGCGCTTAAGAAGATAAGAGAGATTATACAAAAAAATAAAATTCCGCTTTTTGTAGGTGGCACAGGTCTTTATATGTCCATCTTGATAGACGGTATATTTAGGATGAAATCAGCGGATAAGAAAATACGGCAGCATCTTTATAAATTAGCACAGAGATTTGGAAGCGATTATTTATATAGAAAACTTAAGAGAATAGACCCAACAGCTTCTCTAAAAATTCATCCCCATGATACAAGACGCATTATCCGCGCATTAGAGGTTTATGAAAATACAGGTAGGCCTATCTCTGAACTTCGAAAAGAAAGAAAAGGTCTGAGAGATAAATATAATATTATGATTTTCGGGATAAATATAGAACGGGATAAATTATACAAAAGAATTGATGATAGAGTAGACGGAATGTTTAAATCTGGTCTGGTTAGAGAGGTTAAGAGACTACTGAGAATGAAATTAAGCAAAACTGCTACTTATGCCATAGGCATCAGAGAACTGAAAGGGTATTTTGCTGGTTTATATGACCTAGAAGAAGCAAAGCGCCTAATAAAGAAGAATACGCGCCTTTATGCAAAAAGACAGCTTACTTGGTTTAGAAATGATAAGCGCATACGCTGGATTAAAATTAATGAAAACAAGAAGCCTAAAAATATAGCAGAAAGGATTTTTTCAGAGTGGAAAAGGCATTATTAGTTACAATTAAATTAAAATCAGAAAGAGATAACTGGCGCGTAGAGGATATTGCTGAGGAATTAGAGGAGTTAACCGTTACTGCCGGCGCAGAGGTGGTTGAGCATATAACTTATATTACTGATAAGCCTACGTCAAATTTTTTCATTGGCCGGGGTAAAACCCAAGAGTTAACTCTTTTATCTCAAGAGCAGGAAGTTGATACAGTAATTTTCAGCCGGGATTTATCAGGAACCCAGCAGCGTAATCTGGAAGAAGTAATCGGGAAAAAAACTATTGACCGTACGCAGCTAATACTGGATATTTTTGCCAAGCACGCCAGGAGCCCGGAAGGAAAAATGCAGGTAGAATTAGCGCAGTTACAATATCTAATGCCGCGGCTGGTGGGAAAAGGAATATTACTTTCCCGTTTGGGCGGTGGCATTGGAACAAGGGGTCCGGGAGAGCAAAAGTTAGAGGTTGACCGCAGGCGTATCCGCAAAAGAATTGATAAGTTAAAAGGGGATTTAAGGCACTTTGCCTTGCACCGTTTAACTATAAAGAAAAAAAGAAAAGAAAACGCTATTCCTGCCATAGTTTTGGTAGGTTATACCAATGCTGGTAAGTCCACGCTTTTAAATACCTTAACTAATACCACTGAAGCCGGGGTGGCTGATAGTTTATTTACTACGCTAGATCCTTTATCCAGAAGCATAGTTTTATCCAATGGTGAGCATATTGTTATTTCGGATACAGTAGGTTTCCTCTATAATCTTCCCCACCATCTTATTGAAGCATTTAAAGCAACCTTAGAAGAAGTAAAAGAGGCAGACCTATTAATCCATATTTTGGATGTCAGTCATCCCCGCGTATATGAACATAGCCAGGCAGTTTTTGCAGTTTTAAAAGAATTGCAGGCTGACCAGAAAAACATAATTACAGCTTTAAACAAGATTGATCTTTTAGATGACCAGATGTGGCTGGAAAGATTAAAGAGAGATTTTGTAAATTCCATACCCATATCCGCAAAATTCGCCCAGAACTTGGATTCCTTGCTGAGAAAAATCCAAGAAAATTTCGCTGGCAGAATGATTCGTCTTGAGGTTTTAATTCCTCATACGCGTATGGATTTGGTAGATAGATTTTATAGACAGGGGAAAGTAGAGGAGATAAGATACTTACAAAAAGGTATTAAAATTAAATTAAATATCTCTAAGGTTCTCTACCATAAGTTACTGAATTATAAAGAGATAGATATAATTAGTTAGAATATCTAATAAAAATTATTAGATTATCTTGACAAAATAGTTATTTTATGTTATACTTCTTAGCAGAAATAGGGGTTGGCAAAGAAGAGAGGTTAAAATGCCTATTTTTGAAATCCGCATTAGCCCAGATGAGCCGGTTTATGTAATTAGCGTGGTGAGTAAACTTGTAGGTCTGCCGGTTTGGACCTTGAGGCAATTAGATAAGGCAGGCGTGGTTAAGCCGAAAAGGATTGGCAAGAAAAGCCGACTTTATTGTTTAAAGGATGTGCAAAGACTGGAATACATCCACTATCTTATGCAAGACAAACATGTGAACATCCATGGTATAAAAATAATTTTGCAAAGAGAATCGCAGGAATAAATTTTTTTCGCTTTTTCTTAGCACTCTACTTATTCAAGTGCTAATGAATGTTTAAAAAGGAGTAAAAGATGAGATTAGATAAACTAACCGTAAAACTACAAGAAGCATTACAGGAAGCAATTAACCTTGCTTCTGAGTTTCGGCATCAAAGGTTAGAGCCGGAGCACCTACTTTATACCCTCTTAAAACAAGAGGATAGTATTGTAGTAAGCGTCTTGGATAAATTAGGCATTTCCACTTTTTCTGTTATTAAAAAATTAGAGGAGGAGCTACGGAATAGGCCTACAGTCACAGGAAAGAACATCCAGGTTTATTTTTCCAATACATTTAATACCTTATTAAATAACGCTGCAAAAGAGGCAAAAGCGCTTAATGATGAATTTATTTCCGCAGAGCATATACTTCTGGCTTTATGGGATGATGAAGATTGTCTCCTTACTAAGGAATTAAAAAAGCAAGGAATCGCTAAAAATGAAATTTTATCCGCACTCGTGGGAATCCGGGGAAGCCAGCGAATTACGGATGAAAATCCCGAAGAAAAATTTAATGCCTTAGAAAAATACGGTCAGGATATTACAGAATTAGCAGCCAGGATGAAGCTTGACCCGGTTATTGGCCGCGATAATGAAATCCGGCGGCTTATGCAGGTGCTTTCCCGCAGGACAAAAAATAATCCTGTTTTAATCGGCGAGGCAGGAGTAGGAAAGACTGCTATTGTTGAGGGCTTAGCCCAGCGCATTGCTGCTAGCGACGTCCCTGAGGGACTCAAGGATAAAAGAATTGTGGCTTTGGATTTAGGAAGTTTAATTGCCGGAACAAAATTCCGTGGCGAATTCGAGAATCGGCTCAAGGCAGTCTTAAAAGAGATTCAGAGTAAGAACGGTCAGATTATTCTTTTTATAGATGAACTACACACCATTGTTGGTGCCGGTAGCGCTGAGGGAGCAGTAGATGCTACTAATATGTTAAAACCCATGCTTAGCCGGGGGACTTTGCGTTGTATTGGCGCAACTACCCTTGATGAATACAGAAAATATATTGAAAAAGATAGCGCGCTGGAAAGGAGATTCCAGCCAGTATTTGTCAATGAGCCGACGGTTGAAGATACCATTGCTATTTTAAGGGGGCTTAAGGAGAAATACGAAATCCACCATGGCGTGCGCATCAAGGATTCTGCGTTGATTGCAGCTGCCACTTTATCAGACCGTTATATAACACAGCGATATTTACCTGATAAGGCAGTGGATTTAATTGATGAGGCAGCCTCGCGTTTAAGAATTGATATTGACAGTATGCCTGCTGAAATTGATACTGTGCAGAGAAAAATTGTCCAGTTGGAAATAGAAAGACAGGCTCTAAAGAAAGAAAAAGACGTAGCGACCCTCGAACGTTTGAAAAAACTGGAAGATGAACTGGATGGTTTGAAAAAAGATTTAGACGTAAAGAGAAAGCAGTGGGAAAAAGAGAAATCCATTATTGTCAAGATTCAGGATATCAAGGCCAAAATTGAGGAATTAAAAAATGAGGCTAATGCATTAGAGAAAAAAGGAGACCTGGATAAAGTTGCAGAGATAAAATATGGAAAGCTCTTGGAATTAGAAAAGCAGTTAAAGGCAAATAATGAGGAATTACATAGATTGCAAAAGGAATCTTCAATGTTGAGGGAAGAGGTAAGTGATGAGGATATTGCCCGGTTAGTTTCAGAGTGGATAGGTGTTCCTTTAACTAAGCTTATGGAAGGCGAGACTGAGAAGTTATTAAAAATGGAGGAGCACTTAAAATCCAAAGTTGTAGGACAGGATGAGGCAATAGAGATTATTTCTAAGTGTATAAGGCGCAGCCGTCTGGGCCTAAGTGATGAAAAAAGGCCGATAGGTTCATTTATTTTTATGGGGCCAACTGGCGTGGGAAAGACTAAATTAGCTAAAGCCCTGGCTTGGTTTTTGTTCGATGATGAGGAGGCAGTGGTTAGATTAGATATGTCTGAATATATGGAAAAATTCAGTGTCTCCCGTCTTATCGGTGCTCCGCCTGGATACGTGGGTTATGAAGAGGCAGGTCAGCTTACGGAAAGAATCAGGAGAAGGCCTTATGCAGTGATACTCTTGGATGAAATAGAGAAAGCCCACCCCGATGTTTTTAACATCCTGCTTCAGATTCTGGATGAAGGACGTCTCACTGATGGTCAAGGCAGAACCGTAAATTTTAAGAATACAATCATAATTATGACTTCCAATATCGGTGCCCAGATAATTCAACAACAGGGTTCATTGGGTTTTAAGACAAGAAAAGACAATTCTGAATTTAAAGAGATAAAGGATAGATTATTAGAAGAGGTAAAAAAAGTTTTTCAGCCTGAATTTCTAAACCGTATCGATGACATTGTTATCTTTAACCCTTTGAGCAAAGAAGATATCAGTAAGATTGTGGACATCGAGCTTGAGCCACTTTATAAAAGATTAAGCAACCAGAGAATTCAATTAGTCATTACCGATGCACTAAAGCGTTATCTTGCAGATAAAGGGTTTGACGTCAATTTTGGCGCGCGGCCTTTAAAACGCACAATACAGAAATATATTCAGGATCCGCTTTCCGTAAAACTACTTGAAGGTTCGCTTAAACAGGGAGGAAAAATTACGCTGGATTTGGATGGCAAGGGTAATGTTACCTTTAAATAATCTAAATGCCTATTTGACAACTCCGTAATTTATGTTAAAATCTTTTTTTAGCATTCTTAAAGCAGGAGTGCTAATGGAGGAGATAAAATGGTTAGAACTGTAGATTATGATTCAAGAAGAAAAGCGGTTCTCATCGCAACAATCAATAAATATATCCAAGGGGCTACTCCTGTTGCTTCAGAGGATATTGCAGTTAATTTTGATTTGAGTTCTGCTACTATCAGGAATATTTTTGCTGAACTTGAAGAAACGGAATACCTTAAGCATCCTTATACTTCTGGAGGAAGGGTGCCCACGGATAAAGGTTATCGCTATTATGTGGATTTTCTTATTTCGCAGATGGAATTACTGGATGAGGAAAAGGAGCATATAGTAAAAGAGTATAAAAAAGAAATCAGGCGTTTAGAGGATGCCCTGGATATGACTTCTGAGGTTATTTCTAAAATTACGCACTATACAGGAATTGTATCATTTTTAGAGTGGCAGGATAGATTTTTCTATAAAGGAATAAGTAGAATTTTAGAGCAGCCGGAATTTAGAGACGCACAGAGAGTTCGTTTGCTCATCGGGTTGTTGGAGGAAAAACAATCGTTGCTTGAAATTATCAATCGTAATTTTAACGAAAAGGTCAAAGTCTATATCGGCAAAGAATTATGTTGTCCGGGAATGGAAGATTGTTCTTTGGCGGTTTCTAGTTACCGCCTAAAGGATAAACCATCCGGAAGATTAGCGGTATTGGGTCCCAGCCGTATGGAATACAGCCACATAATTCCAGCATTGGAATATATTTCGGAAGTTTTAACTAGTGTGTTAAGTAATTTTTAAGTAAAAAATATGTCAAATAATCAGAAAGAAAATAAGAAGAATCAGGAAGCGAGCACAGAAGAAAAGGTAATTACTTTAAAAGAGACTGAGTATTTAAAGCTAAAAGAGGAGGCAGATAAAGCGAAAGTTTATTGGGACAGGCTTCTTCGGCTTCAGGCAGAGTTTGAGAATACGCGCAAGCGCTTAGAAAAGGATAAGCAGGATTTTATAAAGTTTGCCAATGAGGGAGTTATTTTAGAACTGTTGAATATATTAGATGACCTTGAACGCACAATTGAACTTGCGCAAACAGGGCATCAGGATTTATCCGCATTTTTAAAAGGCGTGGAGATGATTCTGGCGCACCTTTACGAGATGTTGAAGGAATACGGAGTAAAACCTATTGAGGCAAAGGGTAAACTCTTTGATCCGCATTACCATGAGGCGCTTATGCAGGTTGAGGATAAGAGTTTACCCGAGCATACAATTGTGGAAGAGTTACAAAAAGGTTATTTATTAAACGATAAGGTTATAAGGACTTCTAAGGTGAAGGTTTCTAAAAAAACCTAATATAAGTTGTAAACGGAGGTGCAAAATGGCAAAAGTAATTGGTATTGATTTGGGGACTTCTAATTCAGCGGCTGCAGTTATGGAGGGTGGTCGTCCGGTAATTATTCCTTCAGCAGAGGGAGCGGGAGTTGCATCTGGAAAGGCATTTCCTTCTTACGTTGCTTTTACCAAAGACGGACAGCGTTTGGTAGGCGAGCCGGCAAGAAGACAGGCGGCAATTAATCCTGAAGGAACCATCCAGGCAGCTAAACGTAAGATGGGAACGGATTATAAATTTAAAGTCTTTGGTAAGGAATATAC
>CAYOMI010000079.1:0-7369 GCA_964405005.1 uncultured Planctomycetales bacterium
GTCTTGGGCGTATTAGCAGGATTTATAGGCATCTTTTATATTATTTTGGGGATGAGCGATATGCGCACGGGTAAAATTAGTTTCAGATATTCTGATTATCAGGGGGCTATAGACAAATTCCAGAGGGTCTTGGTTAAGGAGCCGAATAACGCCGAAGCGCGCCTATATCTGGCTCTGGCCTATGGCAAGAAAAGGGACTATGAGAACGCCTTTGAAGAACTTAACTGGCTTAAAAAGAATTCTCCCGATTTTCCTATCCCAGCAGATGTGCATAACGATATAGGCATGTTTTATTATCTTAATGAGAAATATAGAGATGCAATAATAGAATTCAAAAGGGCCACAGAACTAAATCCTAAACTCAAAGATGCATACTTTAATCTAGGGACTGCCTATTCGGCGCTGAATGACCTGGATAATGCGATATCTTCGTATCGGGCGGTTCTGAAGATAGACCCCAAACACGCCTACAGCCATTGGAATCTGGCGGTGGTTTTAGAGAAAAAAGGAGATATAAGAGGGGCAGTTGAACATTGGGAGAAATATATAGCGCTTATGCCGCCGGTGTTTAGTAATCCGGAGGTGGAAAGGCATATCTCTGAGCTTAAAAGAAAGATAGAATAGTAAGGAGGAAGCAATGGAATATAAAAGGAAAAGGTATTTAGTAAATTGGGAATTCCAGTTAAAATTTTCTCTGATGCTTATCTTGCCGGTATTAATTCTTGGTATTATCATTATTCTTGTTATATCCAATATCAGCAAATCGGTTATTATCACCCAGAGACAGCAATTGATGACGCAGATTGCCTCTTTGGAGCAGTCTTCAGATGAACTTGAAAAAACATCTTTAGAAAATAAGTTAAGCGTTAATCTTAAAAATAATGTCAGGAACCTGAAGACATTTTCACACGACCTGATGAATACCAACAGCTTCACTTTGAAGCAGTTAAACGGAATTGTTGTTAATGGTATTCTGATTTTTACCGTTGGCCTGTTATTGTTCGGCATACTCTATTCTCACCGTATAGCAGGCCCGATATATCGTATTGATCGCATCCTCAGAAATATAGCCGATAATTTAAAGATACCATTTAAGACCAGGTCAACCGATGAATTCCATGAATTTTTTCTTGCCTTGGATGGGTTGCGTAAGCATATCCTGGAAGATAAAACCAGGAGTGAGCAGATTATTGAACGCATCCCGTTGATATTAAAGGAGATTCAGGAAAAATCCGGGCCCGGGGCCCAAGAAGCCATAGATAAGTTGAAGCAGGAAGTAGCCAAGCTTAAGCAGACATAAAACTTATTGAAAAATATAGCAATTAGATTTATAATTAAGCTATGCGCTTAAGGCAAAAAAGTCCTTCCTTTTTGATATGCATATTCGCTTTTTTAGTTTGTTTATTGACCCCCGCTTATGCCTTGCAGGAAAATAAGGCATCTAACGTTGAGTCAACGGATTCTTCCTTCCAGAAAAACGTTGTTCCCCCAAAAGATCAGCCTCCTATTTCAGAACTTAAGCCAGCCTCCTTAGAAAAAAAAGAACAACTTAGTGCATTGATTGACGAAAAGAAGGCCAGGGTATTTTATGCTTTAGGACTGAGGTATTTCAGCCAGGGTAATTACAGAGAGGCCTGGGTGGCATTTAACATTGCTGCGCAGATTTACCCGCAGTATAAAAAATTGAACTATTACCTTGAATTGACGAAAGAAAGACTTACCGAGGAAGAACAGAAAGAATTAGAATATAAAAAAGAATTTTATGAAGCGGTTAAGGATAAATATGTTAATAGTTCTTATGCGGCAGGCTGTTATGCCATGCAATACGCAAGATACCAGGATGCTATAGATAGGTTTGAGGAGGTGCTTCAGCTTGAGCCTCGGCATCAAGGTGCGCGGGAAAATTTGATTCGGGCGACCTTAATGTTAGCAAGGCAGCAAAGGCAATCGCAGGAAAAACAAATCGCATTTATTAAAAATTCAAAAATAGCAAAGATCAATCTTATTGAACTCGCTAAACAAACGCAGATGGCTGCATCCTATCAGCAGGCAGACGAACTATTCAAAAATAATTGGTCGCAAGAGGCACTGAACAAATTTGAAGGTATCCTTGAAGAAAATCCTGGATACAAAGACGTAGAACAACGCGTAGCCGATGTCCGGCTTTCTCTTCTTGCTCAAAATAGACAAACAAAAGGAGCTCCTTATACATTAGGGCCGGGCGATGTGCTTGACGTCAATGTCTTTAACCACCCTGAACTTTCAGGCATCGTAACGGTTGAGCCAGGAGGAGAAATAATTCTGCCCCTGATAAGAGGGGCGGTGCAGGTTGAGGGGTTATCCAAGGATGAAGCAGCGCGGAAGATAGAGGAAATGTTGGTTAAATATATCCAGAACCCAGAAGTGCAGGTTGTAATTACCGAATACAACTCTAAAAAATGGTATATATTAGGAGAGGTGGGTTTGCGGGGAGAATATCCTTTGGGAAGAACCCGCCTTACCCTTATGGAAGCGCTCTATCAGGCGGGCCTGCCGATAGAGACCACTGCAGCACTGTGGAGGGTGACATTAATAAAACCGCACAGGACCCAGCCTTATTACAAGACAATCAATGTTGCGGATATTCTTTATAAAGGAAAAATGCAGGATAATGTTATCATTGAGCCAGGAGATATAATTTACGTTCCCCAAACAGTGTTAAACAAAGTTACTACCCTGCTTGGGCTTATCGTTGCCCCTATAACTACCGTCAAAGAAGGCTTTCAAGATGTGCAAGATACTGCCGATGCCATCAGAGACGTAACTCCGATTAGCGCAATCTTTAAACCCAAAAAGTAAAATATGGCTATAAGTATAAGCACCATAACCGGCGCGGCTAAGAGTTATGTTGAGATATTTTTTCGCAAAAAATGGCTTTTTCTTAGTCCTACATTAATATGTCTGGTCATAGCCACTATTTATAGTTTTACTCTCCCGCCTAAATACCGTACCTCCACAATAGTCTTAGTGGAAGAAGAAAAGGTCTCTAACCCTTTGATCAGCGGGCTGGCTATTTCTACAAGCGTGCAGGACCGTCTGGAGACCATTGTCAAGATATTGCTTAGCCGACCCATATTGGAGCAGGTGGTAAACGAACTCCATTTAGATGCCGGAGCGGCAGGCAGCAGCCCGCAGGCTTTTGAAAATTTGATAGTATCCCTCAGAAATAATATATCCGTTCAGTTAATAAGCAGAGACATACTTAAAGTCACTGCTGAGAATCGAGACCCGCTGGTATGCCAGAAGGTAGCAAATACCATAACTATGCTGTTTATAAAACATAATCTTGAACTGCAGACCAGAGAAACAAACGCAGGCATTGAATTTTTAAATAATCAAAAGGTAATATATGAACAAAAATTGAGAGATTCTGAACGCGCCTTGCGGGAGTTTAAAGAGAAATATCAGCATATCTTGTCGGTTAAGGCAACCCAGGAGCTTTCCATGCTTATGGGAGATAAGTCCGATTCCGCCGCCTCCGCGCCCGCGCCTTTAATGAATACAGAAGTCTTGAGATACACACAGATAAAGGGAGACATAGTTCAGTTAAAACTGGATTTAAAAGACGCCATAAATAAGAAGAAACAGCTGCTGAGGCAGTTAGAAAGCGAAGGCAATTACGTCATTACTGAGAAGACAATAGACCCGGTGATAAGGGGGCTTGAGCAGGACCTGGCAGAGAAACAGGTAGGGCTCGCTAAGCTTCAAGTGGACTCAACAGAAGAGCACCCTATGGTCATAAGGCTTAAAAAAGAAATAGAAGAATTAAAAGAAGCGATAAAGCAGAAAAGGTCGCAAAAGATATCAACGGAAGATAAACTGACTTTGAACCCTATATATCAGAATATTAAATTAGAGTTAAACATGGTTGACCGCGATATAGAATCTTTAAAGACGCGGATAAAATTAAACGAAATATACCTAAAGGAAGAGGCGGATAAGATTAAGGATATCCCTAAAAAGGAAGAAGAATTGGCTAACCTGCAGAGGGATTATAGTATAAATGCCACCATTTATGCGGATTTGACTCGGAAATTAGAAACCGCTTATATTACCCAAAGATTGGAATTGCAAGAGAAAGGGACAAAATTTAAGGTTGTTGAGCCGGCAAGGGTTCCCCTGAGACCGTTTAAGCCAAACCGGCCATTTATGAGTTTAGCCGGAGCAACTTTAGGGATGATAATTGGCATAGGGTTGATATTTTTCTCTGAAATGACTGACCATTCTTTTACAGAAATAAATCAGTTACGTAATTTTCTTGATATACCGGTTGTCGCTTCCATTAGTCAGATACTCACCATAGAAGAAGCGGAAGAGATTAGGGCGAGGAAGAAACTTCGGATATTAATGCTGTTTTTATTTGTTCTATTCTCCTTCATTGGAGGGTTACTAAAATACTTAATTTATAAATACTAAAAAATATGCTACTTAGACAAAATTTTTTAAGAATAAGAACATTTTTGAGTGAATACAAGCAAAAGTTATTAGACGAGATAGGTCCGACCACCTATATAGTCAAGAAAGAAAGGAACGATGAGGGGATAGATAGCAGGGTAGTAGTCTATAGCGACCCTAAATCCCACGTTGCAGAACAATACCGGATTATGCGCACAAACCTGTGTTCTCTTTCTGCGGATAAGCCTATGCATTCTTTTGTAATCACAAGCGCCCTAAGAGGGGAAGGAAAGAGTCTGACTACTTCAAATATCTCGGCTGCCTTTGCGCAACAATTGGATAAAAGGGTTTTGTTGGTGGATGCGGATTTAAGAAAGCCGAATCTCCACAAGATATTTAATATTCCTAAAGAACCGGGTTTGGTGGAGTTATTGCTTGACGAAGTAAGCGTGGATAGTCTTTTTACCGAACCGATTTTACCGAATCTGTATATTTTACCTGCGGGGAGAACCCCTCCCAACCCTTCAGAGCTTCTTAGTTCCCAGAAGGTGAAGGAGTTAGTACAGGTTTTTAAGCAGAAGTTCAATTATTTGTTTTTTGATTGCCCTCCTATCATCCCCGTTACTGATGCCGGTGTTTTGGGCAGCCAGGTAGATGGCGTAATACTTGTAGTCAGGGCTGCCTCTACAGGCGCTTTGGATATTGAGAGAGCCTTTTCTTTGCTGAAAGAAGCAAACGCAAACCCGGTAGGCGCGGCTCTTGTTAATGTAGTTACCTACATTCCTTACTATCTCTATCGTTATCGGTATGTCTATGTCAATAAATACTAATAAAAATAATGCCTCTGGCGTAGACAGTCAGCATATTGAGCCGCAGGCAAGAAAAGAGACGGGACTTTCTTTCCTAAAGGAAAAATTCTGGCTCTATTTGATAATATTCGCAGGTATATATTTTTTAGGCAGGATTCTCTCGCGTGGCATGCAAAACGAACTCTGGACTCAAAGCATAAGAAACATAATAAGCATAATCCTGCTTTCCATTCTGCTTCTAGCAGGCTTAATCAATGCCCACCTCCTTTACCTTATGCTTATTTTATACCTTCCTTTCGTTGATGCCATCCCCGGTCATTTTGGGGTGCGATATACTGCCTTAAATTTATTTAACCTCTTATCCGGTATGATATTGTTATGTTGGTTTGTGGATGCAGCCAGAAAGAATCGCCCCCTTTTGATTGCAAACCGGGCAACAAAATTTGCTGCGATGTTTATCCTCTTTTCGGTACTTTCCTATATTATCAACGGTTTTCAATATGGGACCTTTTATTTACAAATAGAATTCTTTCCTCTAAAGCGCTGGATAGACCCGGTATTGTTATTTTTTATTACCTCAGGTATGACTTATAGGCGAGATTTGAGGAGGGATATAATCATCGCTATTCTCTTAGGCACAGCAATGGTTATATTTCTGGCAATTAAAGATGTAAGTCAGATTACCCATTTTGCCGAGGACAGACGTATTGCAGGGGTAGGGGTGCAGCCAAATATGCTGGGCGCCTTTGTGGTAGATTATATGTTTTTGTTCATAGGGATATTATTAGTGAATTTCCGAAAGAAGATTTACTGGTTAGCCACCATTCCTTTTTGGTGGGGGATAAGGACAGTGGCGGTTAGTTTTTCTCGCGGGGCATACGCAGCTTTTGTAATTACAACTTTATGCATATCTTTTATTAAAAATAAGGTTCTTTTTATTGTGTGCATAGCAATTTTTCTATTTATCGCTCATAATCTCTGGATTCTGCCGCAAGCGGTTCGTGAGAGAATAGAGATGACCGTAGTAGGAGAACAACTTTATGGTTATGGAGTTAAAGTTGAATATTCAGCAGCAAAGAGGGTTGAGGCGTGGAAAGCCACTCTAAATCTAATTAGAAATAAACCCCTCTTAGGGCATGGTTTAGGTATGGTGGGTACCTATCTTACTTCTTATACAGAAATTTCTATAGGGGATGTGCATAATAGTTTTCTTTTATTAGCCGCAGAGCACGGATTATTAACCCTCTTGATTTTTCTTTTATGTCTTTTTATGGGCTTACGCTCCTCTTGGTTTATTTATAGGTATTCCAAAGACGACATATTGAAAGGCACGGCTTTAGGTTTTTTTGTCGGCATAATCGGTCTTATGGTTAATTGTTTTTTTGGTTCGCATATGACTACCTTATGGGAGATTGGATATTTCTGGATTCTTTTAGCCATATTTGCCAATGAAGAGAAAGCGTTAAGGAATGAGATGGTCTTTGCGCAATGAAAGAGATAAATTTATTTTATTCTTTGTTCTCTTAATCGGGCTGATATTAAGATTATGGGGCATAAAGCAAGACCTCCCGTTTAACTATTACGGGGACGAAAGTTATTTGATATACCATGCCATGAAGTTTGGCGCAGGAGACTTTAATCCCCACTGGTTTATCTGGCCGACATTTTTCCAATATATATTATTTTTTTTATTCGGTATTTTTTACGTCTTAGGCTTTATAACCGGTAGATTTAAAGGTATTACTGATTTTCTGTATTTTTATCTCAAGGACCCCACAGCATTTTTCCTTATCGGCCGCATTAGCGCGGTTATCTTTGGCACTGTTTCCATATATCTGGTCTATCTTATAGGTAAAAAATCATACAATAAAAATGTAGGATTAATCTCTGCCGCTTTAGTTGCATTTTTGCCTTTAGCGGTAGAATATAGTCATTACGCAGTGGTGGATACGCCCTTGGTCTTTATGATTCTTTTGTCCTTGATTTTTATTATAAACATTCTTTTCTACGCTAGATTGAGAGACTATTTGTTCAGTGGATTCTTTGTCGGTTTGGCTATAGGCACAAAATACCCAGCCGCACTCTTAGCCCTGCCTATACTTGTAGCCCATTTATCTGTCCATTAC
>CAYOMI010000080.1:0-7325 GCA_964405005.1 uncultured Planctomycetales bacterium
ATTATACCCCCAATCATAACTGTAAAACTCACACCCAAAACCTGTGAAAGACATCCGGCGATTAAATTACCAAAAGGCATAATCCCCGCAAAAGTAAACATAAATGCACTCATTGTCCTTCCCCTAAATTCATCAGGAACCTTTGTCTGCAGAATGGTATTAATGGTGGCGATAGCGATAACACTTGAGCCAGATGTAAATATTAAAGCAACCAGGGACAATAAGTATATTTTAGACAAAGAAAATAATACCAGAGATAAGGAAAAGATAATAGAAGAAAAAATAAGTAATTTTCCTTTATATTTAAAATCGCCCATACACACTAACATTAACGCACCTATCAAAGCACCTATTCCAGAAAAAGACATAAGCATTCCCAGCCCTTTTACTCCCACATTTAAGACATCTTTTGCAAATGCAGGCATAAGTATGGTGTATGAAACACCGAATAAACTGGAGATACCCACAATACTAATCAGTACTAGAATCAGATGATTATTTTTTAAAAACAAAAGTCCCTCTTTTAAATCTTTAAATGTAGAATTGTTTTTATCACTTTTAATAGCAGTGCCTATCCTGATATATAAGAGTGCCAATATTACGGCTAAGAAACTTATGCCATTGACGTAGAAACATCCACTCATACCAATGGTTGCTACAAATATTCCGGTCAAGGCAGGACCAATTATGCGACTGGAATTAAATGCTACTGAATTTAAAGCAATAGCATTAGCGACGTGCTGTTTACCTACCATTTCTATCACTATTGCCTGTTTTGAGGGTGCATCAAAAGCCATTATTACGCCGTTTAATAGCGCAATGAGCATAATCTGAGCGGGTGTAATTAACTTAAGTTGAGTCAATATTGCTAAAATAAACGCTAAAACCATAAAGGCATTTTGTGTAAACAAAAGGATTCTTTTTTTATTGACTCTATCCGCAACTACACCGCCAAATAAAGAGAGAAGAAACACCGGAATAGAACTTAAGAAACCAACCAGACCCAACAAAAACGTAGAATTGGTCAACTGAAATACTAACCAACTCAGCGCCACTGACTGAATCCAAGTTCCCACCAGCGAAACAAGCATACCCAACCAATAGATGCGGAAATTTTTTATTTTTAACGCGGAAAACATTTTAGGATTTAAGCACTGCTTCTCGACGGCAGCGTGGACAGAGAATTTTTATGCGCTCAGAGCGCAAAAATTCCCATTCTTCTTTGATGGCTGGTTTTTCCTTTAAGGCGAGACCCAGATTCTCTAAATAAAATAACATTAAAGACGCATTAGAAAAACAAAGTGGCCCCAGTCTGTTTGCCACCCATAATATCTGATCAAGAGGTGCGATTATTTCGCCACAGCAACTGCAAAGGAGGAGTTCTTTTTCTATCTCCTGCTTTAGATCCTCTCTTTTTTCAGTAGTGGCTAAATCAAATTCACAAGATAGTATAATCCCTTTTTCGGTTATGCAATTCGCCTGGCACTGACCGCAAAATATACACATATCCCAATGCAGCGTTAATATCCTTTTATCTCTTACATCCTGCATATCAATCGCTTTAGCCGGGCAAACCTGAAAACAGGCACCGCAACCTACGCAATCATCTTCGTGAAATTCTGGTTTTCCTCTAAATCTTTCATATGGCTTATGTGGTTGGTAGGGGAATTTTACTGTATAGGGACCTTTGATTAGTGCCTTTATTGCCTCTTTTAATTCACGTAGTTTAGGATAGCGCATTTTTATCTTCTTCGTATTTATCACAGACGGAATTTTCCCAGAGTTTTACTCCGGATTTATGTGCACCGCGGGCAAGGGCATGCGCAGAAACCGGGGCAGTCAGAATAATAAATAAAATGCAGAGAACCGCTTTGATGCCTGCGGCGGTAAATCCTTTAAATAAGAATAATCCCAACAGGATACCGCAGGTTCCTAAGGTTACGCATTTTGTCGAAGCCTGAAGTCGATTATAAACATCAGGAAGCCTAATCAGGCCTAAACAGCCAAAGAAATCAAATCCCAAACCCACAATTATAAAAACCATTCCAATTGTTTCATTCATCAAAATTCCTTCCCTCTAAATATTTGGCCAAAGCCAAAGTAGAGATGAAACTCTGTAAAGCCCAAGCAATACCAATATCAATATACCAGTCCCTTCCCGTCGGAATTCCTAATATAGCACAAAAACCTAAGACTAAGATACCTAAAATATCAATTGCCACTGCCCGATCCGCAGCCGTAGGTCCTCTTAAGATCCGCCAAAGACAAAATATCGCACAAAAGAAAAGTACAGAAAATGAGCGTTTTAGAAGTAAAGACTGCCATTCTAACAAAGAAGGAAGATGGCAGAAAACGATTATGCCCAAAATAACAATAATTATTATTAATCCTCCTAACCATCGCAATCTTTTCACCTCGTTCTAAACCTCCAATTATCTCCCATTATAAACTTTTTATCACTTACGATATTAAAGTTTGTAATGGGGTTCATTCAAAAATCCTTTTTAATACATCTTCAAATTTTGTTACAATCATTTCCGATGCTTTCTGGATATCTTTATCTTTAACATCAATCCAGTGGATGTAGAGAACTCCCTTTTCTTGGTCTATATCCACACTCATTGTGCCAGGGGTGAGGGTAATGGAATTTGCTAAAAAAGTTAAGCCAGTATCTGATTTTAGAGTGGTTTTAACCTTAACAATCCCAGGATTAATCGGCAAATCTGGATGACTTACCCGATATGCCACATCAAGATTTGCTTTGATACATTCCCAGATAAATAAAGGAATATAGTAGAGAAGCCAGAGATAACGGCTGATGTGTTTAAACACATGTGGCCTTTTGACGAACATATCACCGGTCATAAAAGAGACAAAGCCAGAGACCACAATCCCGACAATCAAATCCTGCAGATTAAATGGCAAGGTCAAAAATGTCCAGACCAAAAGACTAAGAATAAATAAAATGATGTGGCTTTTTTTCATCTTATGCCTATAAAAACTGTTTGGGCATAATCTCTGCCCGCCATTAAGACATTAACTGCTGATTCAAGATACGGTTTAAATAACGGCGTAATTAATAAACCACTCACTATACAAATAACTGCTAAAATTATCATAGGCAATTTCATCATCCAGGCAACTTCTTTTACCTCTTGCCACTTCTGATTCAATTTGCCAAAAAATGCATATTTTTGTACCTTCATGAATGAAGCAAGGGTAAGAATACTTGCTACAACTGCACACACAGCATAAAATACCTGTTTTGATTGAATACAAGCCATAATTATCAAAAGTTTACTCCAAAAACCATTAAAGGGTGGAATTCCGGCAATAGACAGGGAGGCTATTAAATTAGTATTTGCTGTGACAGGCATCCTTTCTCTTAATCCTCCCATTTTCTGTAAATCTCTTATGCCCAAACTATAATCTATGGCGCCGGAATTTAAAAAGAGTAAAGATTTAAACAGAGAGTGATTGAAAAGATGAAATATCCCACCTAAAATACCTAAGGGTGTAGCCAGACTAATACCTAATATAACATAGCCGATTTGACTTATCGAATGGTATGCCAGTAATCTTTTCAAATCCCATTGCGCTAAGGCTAAAATTACTCCTACCAACATTGAAACTATTCCTAAAAACATCATTACTGACAAGATATTAGCATCTAGCCCCAAGACATTAAAGAATATTCTGGTTAAGGCATAAACACCCAACACTTTTATAAGTACCCCAGAAAGCATTGCCGATATGGGTGCAGGTGCAGAAGGATGGGCATCAGGAAGCCAGGCATGAAAAGGAACCAGGCTTGCCTTCAAGCCAAAACCCATTAAAAATAATACTGCCACAAAGCTGACCAAAGGAGTTGATGGCTTCTGGGATAGGACTAAAGACATATCTGCCATATTTAAGGTAGAGGTATAGCTATATAAAAGAGCAATCCCTAAAAGAATGAAACTAGAGGCAACTGAACCCATTATTGCATATTTAAAGGATGCCTCTAATTCTTCTATTTCCGTACCAAAGGCTACAAGCGCATAACTAGAAATGGAGGCAATCTCTAAAAATACGAATAAGTTAAATAAATCCCCGGTAATAATTATGCCGTTCATTCCTGCCAGCATCAGCATAAATAGGCTATAAAACCGGTGTTTATCCGTATATCTTTCCATATAATTTATGGAATAAACTGCTATCAAGAAACTTACCAGGTTTACTGTAACCAACATAAAGGAGCTTAAGCCATCCAAGACCATACAGATACCCACAGGTGGAACCCAGCCACCTACTTTGTAGACAAGTGGTATTTTAGCGTTTAGCGTATAACGTATAGCGTATAGCGATAAAGACAAAAGTCCAAGGCCAGCCAGATTAGCTAAAATATCTCCGAAGCGCTTGGAGAACTTTCCCAAAAGGGAGATAATAAATGCTGTGCCTAAAGGGACTACAACAAATAATGGTAATATATTTATCATTTTATGTTAAAGAAATAAAAATTATCCTTTTAATCTGCGAATCTTGGTGATATCAAAGGTGCCGTACTTCTCATAGATTCTTATCGCAATCGCCACAATCAATGCCGTAACCGCCAGCCCAATAACAATGGAAGTCAAGACTAATGCCTGGGGTAAAGGGTCAACCATATTGGTAATTACCTGATCTTTTGCCAATATCGGTGCCCGAGCATACATGCGATAACCAATCAAGAGAAAGAATAGATTTACTGCATATTCAATAATTCCTAAACCAATAATGATCTTAATAATATTTCTTTTTCTTAAGATACAATAAAGTCCGATACAAAATAAAAGGAAACATAAAATATACTCAATCATTTTTTCTCTCCCAGACTCCTAAATAATACCAGGGCAACAAAAATCGCAAATAAACCTGCTCCTACCTTAAGCGAAATGGCAATATTACAAAGCGGAATAATACCTGCACTAAATAGTTCAAAAGACCTGCCTTTGTTTAAGAAAAAGTTTAAGAAGAAATAGCCACCCAAAAATCCCAGAACAGCAATAGTCAAAAACATAACCGCTCCCATACTTTCCAGAACAGAAGTTAAGGTTTGGAATAATTTCTTCAGCGCAGTCTCTTTCCCATAAGCAAGCATAAGATGGATAAAGGAAAGAGCAATAATCACCCCACCCGCAAAACCACCGCCTGGAGTTAGGTGTCCGTGTAAGACAATATAGATTCCATAAAGAAGAATTAAACCCACTGTAAGCCGGGTAATCGTCTTAACAATTAAGCTCATCCCTTTTTGTTGATTATCTTTCATTTTTAAGCCTTCCTATCTTTCTCATTACCGCCAGAACTCCCATGACCGCGGTAAAGAGCACAGTTGCCTCACCCAAGGTATCATAACCTCTAAAATCTAAGATTATTGAAGCAACCAGATTGGTAGCGCCTGTCTTTTGCATACCATTTTGTATATATTCTTGAGCTACTCTCATCAAGGGTACACCGAAACGAGGTAATTCTTTTAAGGCAAAGTAGGCAAAGATTAAGAAAAAGACAATAAACAATAATGTAGAAATAGTATTAAAAAGCCAGCGTCCATTTCTAATCAAAGGCAGATCCTTTTTGATGGTTGCACGAATTAAGATGATCAGACATAAAATTTCTACCACTAATTGGGTGATTGCCAAATCCGGTGCCTTTAAGATTAAAAAGGCCAAAGATAAGCCCAAACCCACCGCACCCACAGCAATTACACTAGAAAGCAAATCATCAATTTCTACTGCCACAATTGCAGCCAAAACCATAAATAATAAAAGTAGTTGGAGTTCCATATTATCTTAATAACACCAAAAATAATCCTAGCATTCCTAATAAACACCAGACCAGATAAGTAGATAAAATTCCATTGTGTAGATATTGGAAGAATCTACCTACACCAAAAACAATGGTTTTACCTTGCTCATAAATATCAAAGAAACCTTTTTCTGCTTTCGCATAAATATTCTTCAAAATCCCTAACTCTCTGACTGTATTATAAAAATCTGTTCCCGTAACTCTTTCTCCTTGCCAAGCAGTAGTCTCTGCGCCGACAAAAGTTATATCTTGACGGAGATTTGGTTTTAAACCTTTTAGTTTAAAGATTAGGAAACCTAAGATCAAACCAACTATAATCAGCAAGGTAGATAATCCGGCATACCATGTTCCGAGGAAAACCACTCCCTTTACTGCAGGAAGAATAAAGTATTTAAGCGGAATTTGATTGGCAAATACACCAAATATCACACAGATAATTGCTAAGATTACAGGAGGAAGCCACATCTGCCAGGAAACTTCATTAATACGTTTTTGCGTTATAGCGTTATTGCATTGACCTAAGAAAGTGGCATGGAGTAATTTCATAAAACTCGCTAAGGTAAGTCCTGAGCCAAACATTGCGGCGACTAAGCATAAAATTGCTACCAGACGCAAGGGGTAATTGGTAATTTGTAATTGGCTAATCAGTCCCTGATAAACCATCCATTTAGAGACAAAGCCATTAAAAGGTGGAACCCCAGAGATAGAAAGACTGGCAATAAGGCAGGATATATAGGTAAGCGGCATAAATTTACTTAAACCTCCCAATTTATCTAAGTCGGTTGTTCCTGCATTCTTCTCTACATTACCCGCAGTAAGAAAAAGCGCCTGTTTATATATAGAATTATTGAGCATATGAAATATGCCACCCGCAATTCCTATAGGTGTGCCACTACCTATACCTAGGATCATATAACCCACTTGAGAAACTGCATGGTAACCTAAAAGTCTTTTCATATTGTGTTGCACTAAGGCCATCATTACTGCGGCCAGAATAGTAAAAGCACCCGCCAGCATAAGCAATATATTCATGACTTGGTTCATCACAAATAAATTTAAGGAAATCCTCGCCAATAAATAAATCCCTAATAATTTATCTAATGAAGCGGGTAAATATGCCACCACTGACACCGGCGCACTTTCGCTACAGTCGGGAATCCAGGAGTGCATGGGCATTGCGCCGGCTTTGGCAAAACAGGCAATGGCAAGACATAAATAAGCAGTAACTGGTAACTGGTAACTGGTAACTGGTAACTGAATTCTAATCTTGTCTATCTGAAAGGTGCCTGTAAGATAATAAATTATCACTACGCCCAATAGCATTAATGCATCCGAACCACCCACGATAATAAAAGTCTTTTTTGCCGCTAAACTGGATTTATCATCACCCATATTGATTAATAGATACAAAGTTAATCCTAAGAAACCCCAGAGGACCAAAAGTAAAATCAAGTTATTAGAAAGCACTGCTCCTATTGAGGCAATAGCAGTTAAAATAATAT
>CAYOMI010000081.1:0-7316 GCA_964405005.1 uncultured Planctomycetales bacterium
TTCCCGATGTTGTTCTTAGAACATCAATAATTGTGGGATTTCCCTCGGAAGGAGATTTGGAATTTAAAGAGTTAATAAAGTTTATTGAAGATATGAAATTTGAAAGATTGGGTGCCTTTATTTATTCTCGAGAAGAAGAAACGCCGGCATTCAATTTTAAAGAACAGGTACCCCAGAAAATCAAGATAGAGCGTTTCGGTGCTGTTATGTCACTGCAACAGAAAATTTCCCAAGAATTTAATAAAAAATTTTTAGGTAGAGTTTTGGAAGTTTTAATTGATGAAAAACAAAAAGACGTATATTTAGGCCGCAGTCAATATGATGCCCCGGAGGTCGATGGTTCGGTATATGTAAAGTCAAAAAAGAAACTTAAGCCAGGAGATTTTGTTAGAGTAAAAATCATTGATACCTTAGAATATGATTTAATAGGAGAAGTCCACAATGAACATTGCTAACAGGTTAACTATGTTAAGGATTATTTTAACTTTCATATTCATATTTTTCTTCTGTTTTCCTTTCAAAGGAATATGGACATTTTGGGCTAAGGTTATAAGCCTTGTGGTCTTTATTTTTGCAGCGTTATCAGATTTTTTTGATGGCTTCATCGCGTATAAAAAGAACATGATTACAGATTTTGGCAGACTCATGGATCCTATAGCAGATAAGATTCTGGTATTGGCGGCCTTTATCGCTTTCGTACAGTTACAGTTAGTTGATGCCTGGATGGTTTTGATTATTGCCTCACGCGAAATACTAATTACCTCTTTAAGAATGTTTGCACTCAATAAAGGAAAGGTGCTATCAGCAGCTAAAGCAGGAAAACATAAGACTGTATCGCAAATGACAGTGATATTTTATATATTAGGATTTATTGTCCTAAAAGAGACCATGCTGGCATTTTTTACCTGGAATCCAGCCTGGGAGAAATTCTTCCGTAATAGTATATATTTTTTTATGTTACTTACCGTGGGGCTTACCCTTTATTCGGGTCTTTCTTATCTCTGGGAAAACCGCAAAGTTATTGCCAGGTTTTAAATCTTTAGATTATGAGTATACGAAACATTATCATTAAGTCGTTAGGTACTTTTTTCTATGTAGGATACCTGCCTTTTATCCCCGGTACTTTTGCCAGTGTTATAGGAATATTTTTATATTATTTACTCAAAGACAATCCCCTTACTTATATATTATTCACTATCTCTTTGATAATTTTGGGGTTCTTGGTAAGCGGAAGGGCAGAGGAAATATTTCAGAGAAAGGATCCCAGATTTGTAGTCATAGATGAGGTAAGCGGGATGCTATTAGGTCTTATGTTTATGCTGTATATACCTTTTGATATAAAGTTAGTAATCATTGCCTTTTTCTTATTTCGGCTCCTTGATACCTTTAAGCCGTACCCTGCAGGAGCGTTCCAGCATATGAAGGGAAGCTTAGGTGTAATGATGGATGATATTATTGCAGGATTATATACTAATATTATTCTTCAGGTTGTTTTAAATTTAGCTTCCTTTAAAACCTCGTAAATAGGACCTCTAGGAGTAAGGGTGCTTTTAAATAAGGTTACACATTCTGCAGTAAATTCAAGGTTTTTTTCCGCAAGGTTAACTGACAGTCTATTTAAATCCTGAACGAGCCTATCCTTATTAAGAAAAGACCTTATTCTGCCAATGGTAATATGGGAAGAAAAAGGCCGTTTTTCTTTAGGGATGCCTATCTTAGCAATTTTTTCTTCCAATCCTTGGGTTATTTCTTTAGTTTCCTTATCTCCTTTATCAATTCCTACCCAGATTACTCTGGGAAAGCTTATTTTAGGGAATGTGCCCAGTGAAGATATGCGTATAAGAAAAGAATCTTCGGTTTTAGCAATTTCTTCAATTATTTGTTCAATTTTTTGTAGTTTTTTCTCGTCTATCTCCCCTAAAAATTTTAGAGTTAAATGAATATTATGCACCTCAACCCACTTTACATCCGCGCCACTTTTTTTTAACTCTTCCTGTAAAGTACTTAATACCTTTTTAATATTATCTGGCAAAGCAATGGCAATGAATGTCCTCATATTTAAAGTACAGTTTTTAATAACTTAAGGCTTTCTTGGGCTGATTTTTCCCTTATTTCTTTTCTGCTGCCCTTAAAATGAAGTTTTTTGCAGATTATTTTATTAGTACTATCCACACAGATAAAAACCGTTCCTACTGGTTTTTTAGGAGTTCCGCCCCCTGGGCCAGCTATCCCAGTGATTCCTATACCAAAATCAGCCCTGGCAATTTTACGTACATTTTTGGCTAAATAATACGCTACTTCTTTAGAGACAGCGCCTTTACTGGTAATAAGAGAAAGGGGGACTTTTAATATGCTTTCTTTTGCCTGGTTACTGTAAGCAATTACCCCCAAAATAAAAAATTTAGAGCTACCCGAGAGGCGGGTGAGGGCTTCTGAAAGCAGGCCGCCAGTACAGGATTCAGCTACAGCTATGGTTTTTTGTTTTTTTATCAGAGATGTATTTATTTGTTTTATAATGCTTTTCATTACTTCTATTATAATTTATTTTAAATATATTGACAAGATAAGATTTCGTGTTATATTAAACATCTGATTAATCTTCGGGGCAAGGTGAAATTCCTGATCGGCGGTTAAGCCCGCGACCCTACCATGATTCGTGGGGGGGGAAGATCTGGTAATATTCCAGAGCCGATGGTAAAAGTCCAGATGGGAGAAGATTAATCTTCCTCACTTTACCCGAAGATCATCTTCGGGTATTTTTTGTGGAGGATTTATGTTCAGTACCATTCCAGAAATATTAGAAGACTTAAAGAAGGGTAGAATGGTCATCGTGGTTGATGGTGAGGACCGCGAGAATGAGGGTGATTTAGTAATGGCTGCCTCTTTTGTTAAACCAGAAGACACAAATTTTATGGCCAAATTTGGTCGGGGACTCATCTGCGTGCCGATGGAAGAAGAAAGGCTTAAGCAGTTGAATTTACAGCCTATGTTGAGTGATGAAGGTTTATCTCATAATAAAGATCCCTTTTCTACCGCTTGGATGATCTCTGTAGATGCTGCCAGGGGTATAACTACAGGGATATCCGCCTTTGACCGTAGTCGCACAATAGAGGTGCTGATTAATCCACAGACTAAACCAGAGGATTTAATTCGACCTGGCCATATTTTTCCTTTAAAAGCTCGCCAAGGAGGAGTCTTGGTTAGAGCAGGACATACAGAAGCAGCAGTGGATCTGATGAGATTAGCTGGTCTTTATCCCGCAGGCATAATATGCGAGATTATGAATGACGATGGAAGTATGGCCAGACTCGCCCAGCTAGTCGAATTTGCCTGGGAGCATAATCTAAAGGTCTGTTCTATTGCTGAACTTATCAAATACCGCCACAGCTTGGAAAAACTAGTGGAGAGGATTGCAGAAACGATTCTTCCTACTGAATTTGGAAAATACAAATTAATTTTATATCGGGATTTAATCAATAATAAGATTCACGTTGCGCTTACTATGGGTGAGTTTAAAAGCGAAGCGGTATTGGTACGCGTGCATTCTGAATGTCTTACTGGTGATGTGTTTGAGTCTTTACGTTGTGATTGCGGTAAGCAGCTAAAAATGGCAATGCGGATTATCGAGAAAGAGAAAAAGGGAGTCATGCTTTATATGAACCAGGAGGGCCGCGGTATTGGTTTGGTAGATAAGATCCGCGCTTATAGCTTACAGGATAAAGGGCTAGATACAGTGGAAGCAAATGAGGCCTTAGGGTATAAACCAGACCTAAGAGATTATGGAATAGGTGCGCAGATTTTAGTAGATTTAGGTTTAAGAGATATAAGGTTACTTACCAATAATCCACGTAAGATTGTGGGATTAGAAGGTTATGGTTTAAGGGTGATTGAGCGCATTCCTTTAGAGATTGAGCCCAATCCTTTAAACTACAATTATTTAAAGGCAAAAAAGGAAAAACTAGGGCACAATTTAAACTTAGATTAGAAAGGAGGAGAAAATGATTAAGGTAGTGGAAGGAAATTTAATCGCCAAGGGAAAAAAGTTTAGTATTGTTGCTTCGCGCTTCAATGATTTTATCACCAAAGAATTAGTTGCTGGATGTATTGATACTCTGCTCAGGCATGGCGTAGAGGAGAAGGATTTGATAGTTAACTGGACACCTGGTGCATTTGAGATTCCTCTTGTAGCCCATAAGCTGGCAAAATCAAAATTATACGATGCAGTAGTTTGTTTAGGTACAATAATACGCGGTTCTACTCCCCATTTTGATTATATCGCTGCAGAGGTAGCCAAAGGAATAGCGCGGGTTTCCCAGGATACAGGCATACCTGTAACTTTTGGGATTATTACTGCTGATACTATTGAACAGGCAATTGAGCGCGCAGGCACAAAAGAAGGTAACAAAGGAAAAGATGCCGCTTTATCTGCGATTGAAATGGCAAATCTTTTAACTCAACTTAAATAAAGGATGCGTAGACGCACACAGGCAAGGGAGTTCGCTTTACAGATTCTTTATCAGATTGATATTACCCACGATGCCTGCGATGTTGCTTTGGGTAATTTCTGGCAGGGATATTCTAAAGATGACATTGCAGCCGATGTTAAAGAATTTGCCGATGGACTTGTTAGAGGAGTAACTTCTAATTTAGAGGCTATTGATGGGAAGATTACTCAGTATGCAACTAATTGGCAGCTTAAACGCATGCCTGTGGTAGATAGGAATATTCTGCGCATGAGTTGTTTCGAATTGATATTCTGCGATGATATTCCTCCTAAGGTAGTCATTAACGAAGGCGTAGAACTTGCTAAAAAATATTCTGAAATAGATGCAGGAAAATTTGTTAATGCTATTCTTGATAAAGTAAAGCAAGAGTTAAAGAAGTGAAATTAGCGGATTTACATCTCCACACCTATTTCTCCGACGGCACTTATTCCCCTGCGGATCTAATTTTTGAATCTATTAAAGTGGGTTTATCCTGTATTGCTGTGGTTGATCACGATTCAGTTAAAGGAATAGGGTTAACTTTAAAAGCAGCTCGAGATAAAAATATAGAAGTGCTACCGGGGGTAGAACTAACTTGCGAATATAATAGTTTAGAAGTGCACATCCTGGGTTATTTAATTGACTATAAAAATAAAGATTTACAAAAAACATTAGAGTCATTAAAAAATAATCGTATCCAGCGTATATATAAAATAGTGGCTAAACTAAATAGTTTAGGTATAGGGCTAAAGACAGAAACGGTCTTTGATATAGCAAAAGATGGCACAGTGGGTAGGCTCCATGTTGCCCGGGCAATGGTAAGAGAGGGTTTTGTAAGTTCTCCTGCTGAAGCCTTTCATAAATACATTGGAGAAAAATGTCCTGCCTATGTCGCTGGTTTTAGATTGACGCCCCCGGAGGCAATAAAACTGATTAAGGATGTAGGCGGCATTCCTGTGCTTGCCCATCCTTATAGTCTTGGTTGCAATGAACTTTTACCCACTTTTGTTGATTATGGAATTATGGGTTTAGAAGTATATTATCCAGAACATACCAAATCCATGGTTGATAATTATTTAAATTTTACAAAGAAGTTTAATCTCTTAGTTACTGGCGGTTCGGATTGTCACGGGCTTGCCAAGCCGGAAGTTAAAATTGGCTCAATTAGTATTCCTTACAATCTGGTTGAAGAGTTAAAGCAGGCAAAAGGAAGATTAGAATGAAGAAAGACCACCTTTATTATATGGAATTAGCTATGCAGCTGGCTCTTAAGGCAAGGGGTAAAACTTCCCCCAACCCTTTGGTAGGAGCAGTTGTGGTAAAGAACGGTCGAATCGTAGGAAGAGGCTACCACGAAAAGGCAGGTCTGCCCCACGCAGAGATTATTGCACTTGATGAAGCGGGGAGAGAGGCAAAAGCAGCAACGCTCTATGTTACATTAGAACCCTGCACGCATTTTGGCAGAACACCGCCTTGCGTGGATAGAATAATTAAAAGTCAGGTTAAGCAAGTTATTGTAGGTATGCTTGATCCCAACCCTGCAAATAATGGTAAAGGTATAAACATACTTAGGCAAAATAAGATTAAAACCAGAGTTGGATTTTTAGAAGATGAATTAAGCAAAATCAATGAAGTATTTATAAAATATATTACTAAAGGCATTCCTTTTATTACCGTCAAGGTAGGTCAGTCTTTAGACGGCAGGATTGCTACGCGAAGTGGAGATTCTAAATGGATTACCTCGGATTTATCGCGTAACTATGCTCGCCGATTGCGCGCAAATTACGATGCATTAATGGTGGGAGTAAATACAATCTTAAGGGATAATCCTATACTTGATGCCTGGTTTTCTAAGAAACAACCGGTAAAGATTGTCGTGGATAGCCAGTTGAGCACTCCCCAGCAGGCAAATATTTTTCACGGAAAATCCCAAGTTATCATTCTTACTTTACCCATGCATCCCGGCCAAGAAACAGAAAATAGGAAAATATTGGGTCAGCAGGCTAAAATCTTAGAGATAAAGGAAAAAGCAGGCCAGGTAGACCTTAAGGACGCAATGAAAAAATTGGCCAAAATGGAAATAACCAATATTCTAGTTGAGGGGGGAGGGACTTTGATTGGTTCATTGTTTGATGACGGATTAGTGGACAAGATAAGTTTCTTTATCAGCCCCAAGATTATAGGTGGAAAGGATGCCATTAGCTCCGTTATGGGTAGAGGCATAGGCCGTATAGATAAAGCAGTTAAATTTAAAGAGGTTAAATTTAAACGTATGGGTGAAGATTTTCTGATAGAAGGTTATATAAAATAATATGTTTTCAGGTATAGTGGAAGAATTGGGTCGGATAAAAAAGATATTTAAGAGTGGTAATAATGCCTTATTGGAAATCAGCGCAAATAAAGTCTTAGAAGACACCAAAATAGGCGATAGTATTTCTGTAAATGGCACCTGCCTTACCGTAATAAAAAAGGATGTGGACTCTTTAGTTTTTGAAGTTATATCTGAAACTTTGAGAGTGACTAATTTGGGTCTTTTAAGATTTTCAGATAGAGTGAATTTAGAACGCAGTTTAAAAATAGGCGATAGGCTATCCGGACATTTTGTTACGGCGCATGTTGATTGTATAGGAATTATCCGTAAAAAAAATTACATCAATAATAATCTGTGTTTTGAAATAACTATTCCTGTAGAATTTATTAAATATTGTTTGCCTAAAGGTTCTATTGCTGTTGATGGAATAAGTTTAACTATTGTTAGTAAGAAATCCAATACCTTAAGCGTTTATATTATTCCCCATACCTTTAAAAACACAACTTTAGGCTTCAAAGGAC
>CAYOMI010000082.1:0-7284 GCA_964405005.1 uncultured Planctomycetales bacterium
AGATCTATGAGCTGAATAAAGATAATAAAGGTAAAGATGGAATCGACAACCCCCGGCTTATCTACCCGGACCAGGAATTCAAGATAGATGTGTCTGTTGAGAAGGTCGCGTCGACCGCAGAGACGACTGAAGTAGTTTCTGAAAAACTAGCTCCTCAAACAGAAAGGGATGAGTATGGCCGTCCCCTCAAGATAACCTATCTCGATAAAACTTATGCCAAATACATTTATAACGACGCAGATAACACAATAACTATCAAAAAGTATGATGCTACCGGGACCTTAAAAGAGACAGGAACAGTTACAGCATATAAGACAGTTATTATCAAATCTGTAGTAATTGAAATAGAACCCGGAGAGAATGAGAATAAAGCAGTTAGAATTTGGAGCGGGAATAATTTGAAGTATTTTACCGACAAACATGTAAACGAAACCTTCGCCATTCCCGCCGACTACGAGGGTTCAGGAAACCGTGAAGTATCAGTTACCATCATCAAAACCACCTTAACCGACGCTCAAAAGCACGCTATCGAAGTCTGGAGCGATAATAATCAGCAGTATTTCGCTGAAGAATACCTAAATAAGAAATTCGCCATTCCCGCCGACTACGAGGGTTCAGGAAACCGTGAAGTATCAGTTACCATCATCAAAACCACCTTAACCGACGCTCAAAAGCACGCTATCGAAGTCTGGAGCGATAATAATCAGCAGTATTTCGCTGAAGAATACCTAAATAAGAAATTCGCCATTCCCGCCGACTACGAGGGTTCAGGAAACCGTGAAGTATCAGTTAATATTATCAAAAATGGTTTAGGCGAAGCCGAAGAGCTCGCTGTCCATTACTGGAGCGAACAGAACAAACAATACTTTGGCGCAGAATACCTCGGCCAGAAATTCACTATCCCCGAAAATTACCTCGGCGTGAATAATCGGGAAATAAAAATAAAGATTACCAAGGACAGAGACGGAAATTATAAAGCCCAACCTTTAATATACGAAGCTCGTGCCTCAATATACGAAGCCCGTACTCAAATTTATAAAGTCCGGATTAATACTCAGTATCCCGCTAGAGAATGGTGGCCGACAAGGATTGAATGGAAGAAGTCAGATGAAACACAGCTTTATAAAGTAGAAGAGTTTATGTACCAGGTCGTTCCGGATAAAGATGGCTATGTTGAAGATTACGGCAATTATATAAAGACCACATTCGTGCCCAGCGAAGATAATAGGCATACCTTATTACTTTTGTCAGTGGAACTTTACGACAAGAATAATCTCGTCCAAGAGGTGCTGAAATTTGATGTCTATGGCTCTGTAACAAAAGAGCAGGTTGAGAAAGACATAAAAGAGAAAAATTATGGGGCATATTACAACACATTTTTCAAGGAAGGCGAGAAATCTTTATACCGCCCTGTTTTTTATGACACCTACCAAAAACCTTTCTCTCTGTCGGCTGAAAAATTGCAAGAAATTAAAGGCCACCTAGAAGAGGAGCTCGAAATCCAATTTAACGACAGAAATGACAAGCTTAAAGATGAGTTTGATAAGCTCTTAACAAGTGGGATTAATAAATTATTACTCTATAAGAGTATATTTTACTCTTATGAAAACGATAAGCAAAGAGAACACGTAAGGTGGCTTTTCTATGATGGCGTCAATGCCGAGCCGCGCATTAGTATAGATGATACGCAAATAAACCTCATCTATCCGGCAAGTACCCATAAGACAGAACAAAAAAGTATATATTCAAAATATTTTGAAAATGTTCCCGTTTATGATGAGCTTACCGAAGAAAATAAAGTAAGCTTAAAGAACGGCCAGCTTTATGTAGGGGATAAGCCTTATGAGATACGCGGGTTTACCTTCTCTCCTGTTCCTTTAGGCCAAGACAGGGTAGATTTAATTTTAGATGCTAACTCCATAAGCGACGCACAACTCGATCTAATGCAGGAAATCGGCATAAATACCCTACGTACCTATTATCTACCTACCGTAGATTTACTTGATGCTTTTGCCGCTCATAACATCAGGGTAATCGTGGGCATACCCTATTTTGATGATAGAGATAACCGCGGGCCCGATATCCTAAGCGACACCTATCTTAAATACGTCGAAGCTTTTAGAAATCATCCCGCAATCCTAATGTGGGAATTCGGCAACGAATACAACTACCATCCGGAGTGGTTTGATGGAGATGTCAATAATTGGTATAAGGTCTTAGCAGAAGCAGTTCAGGAAGTTAAAGGCAAAGATTCTAATCATCCTGTTGCCACTGCCTATGGCTATTCCGTGGCAGACCCTGAGAGAAAAGAGAAATTAAAAGCCGCCCTCGTTCCCGTAGACCCTTCTTCAAAAACGACTCTTTCTTTGGATTTGCCTGTCCTGGGATTAAACATTTATTCCGGAGATGATATATCAGGCGTAATTGATGAAGTAAATGCAGTAATAGATGGTCTTATCAAAGAAGGAAAACTGGACAAGCGTCCGGCAATCTATATTTCTGAAACCGGCGCTGATTCTTATAATATGACAATAAATGGAGAGGACCAGGCAGGGCAGGCCAATGCAGTAAAGAATATCTGGGAATCCCTACAAGGAAAAGGCACTTTAGGCGTAACCTTTATGAGCTGGCAGGATGAGTGGTGGAAAGAAGGCAGCCCCGATATTCAAGATATAACAGGATGGCGGGGTTCCTCTTCCGATAATAGAGGCGTATCGCCGGATTATTTTGGCAATGAAGAACACTTTGGGGCGTTGGATATAAATGGCAACCCCAAAGAAGTAGTCGATACAATGAAAAAAGAATGGGGAGAAAATAAGGGCTCCATCGAATTTTTATCCCAAGAAGAGGCTATAGCACAAGGAAAAGTGACGCAAGAATACACAAAGTATATTTATATTCCTCCACTCATAGAAGAAGAACAATTGGTCTTTAGCTATTATAAGGAACCCCAATTTATACCTAATTATATACCTGCTCCTGGTGTGGCTACCCATATGGAGGGAGTAAGTTTCGATTTCGCAAAATTGCCGATTAGTAAAGATAAAGGTTGCTATTCTGAACTTATTAAACTCAGGCCAGAATTAGCAGAAACGCTTGAGTTGCCAGAATTCAAAAACCTTATTAAATTCGGCGTTTATACTGAAAATAATGATTTTACCGGCTGGCTGTATCGGGAACCCATAGATGTCTTTGGTCGCACGGTAATTAAGGCAAGCGCTGATTTAAGCGAAGTATATATGGTTTTAGATTTCCAGGAGAAAAATATTTATCAACCTAAATTAGCATTAAAACTCATTCGCGACCCCGATGACGTAGAGAAATATATGGTAGTCCAAATATTTACTTCTGAGGCAGATTTAGTTCCCTTTGATAAAATTTTTGCAGGATTTAACAAGGACGCCCAAGATAAAATTAAAAACGACCTCAAAGAAGCAATTCGCCAAATTAAAAATAAAGCTCCTGACGCAGAAATTACAGAGGAAGATTTATGGCTGGTTAAGAATTACGTTACGTTAGAAGGCGAAACTTATATTCAATATATTGTGCCAGGAGACATTTCCGGAAGGTCCTTAATTATTGACCGCGCAAGAACAATATTTATCGCGAGAGAATTCATCGGCATAACCACTATCCCCTACGAGGGTTATTTTATAGACAAACAAACAAAAGAAGTAGCCTTGATAATCAAAAATACCGATGACCGAGATGATGGTATATATAACGATTACTCTAAAAAATACAATACAGGATATACCTTAGGGGCAGATGTAGATAGGGATTATTATCGTGTTGGCTACTATAACCCCAATACCGGAGAGGTTTGGTACCGCTGGCACTATCCTTATCATATCTGGAGTGGCTGGGCCTATGAAGAGAGAGGTTATTTTAAGGAAGGGGCGTCTTCTGAAGTAACTGACCGATGGATTCCTGAAACTCGCCTCTGGGTAAATGAATGGTCTATAACCCGCGACGAACCTCTAAAAACTTCTATGTATTATCTTATCGACGCGAAAGAAAAACTTGCTTATACAACCAAAACTCTTGGCGGAAAAGTAATTTCGGATATTATGTCTGAGGAGAGTAAACAAACATTATTAGCCAGATTAGATAAGGAGGGCATAAGTGAAGTCGATAAGCAGACGCTATTGAATACAATCTTTAGGGAGGTAGAGCGTGTTTATGCTGATTACACTACCGGTAGGTCATCTAAACATGAAATTTATTATTATTTACCCAGTAACCCAGTAAAAGACTATGTAATTATGAAAGATAATTATAATACTACCATAAATGTTGATTGGAGCAATAATATTAGAGGATATGAAAGAGCATTTGAATTTGATAATAGAACTTACGATTTAACAGGTAAGGCGTATAACTTTAGATTTGCAACTGATAGAGACGGAGAAAGAATTAGAGTATATGATACCTGGTATACAGAGTCCAATAAAAAATCTTTAACCCAGATGGGGCTTCGTCTAGACGGTAGGTTATATTATCAGATTTATAAAGGTAAGTGGGGTAAAGATGATATTACTAAGTTATATTATGATGAGATAGAATTACCCTTGAGGACCTATAAAATAGCGAGCAAATGGGCTTTTAGTATTGGAGGGTGGAATTTCTTTGCCTCCGATGCCGAAGAACCTTTGTATGGCCATTATGTAGTATTTATTAAAGATACGGCCGGCGGCTATTGGGTGTTGGATAGAGATATAGATGATAGCGGTTTTAGCTTTCGATTCAATGAATTTATCAACGGAAATCAAATTTCCGAAGATAATCCAAGGATCCAAGTTCTTTCTGAATCCGAAGCGGAAAGTTTGTTTCAGAGAGATGGAAAATATTTTGAAACTGGTAAGATAATATTTGAGAGGGTAGATAGGTTTACTCCCGTTAGCTGGAGGGCTTATAAAGGTGGAAGATTGTTAGAAAGTATCAAGGAATATTTTGATATTCAATTCCGATATCATATCTTTAACAATAGTTTGTTAAGGAATATATTTAGGCCCGGCACTTTTACACCAAGCCTATCGGTTATTTTAGGTTGGTTAATGGGGATTGTAATTATATTAGTATTATTAAGAGGCATCGTATATTTAGGCTCTTGGGTAATGAGATTGCTTGTCAGTCGTCCAAAAGATGTGCATAACGCACAGGATGTAAAGAATGTAAGAAGAAGGGTTCGGCCAGGGCTCATGCCTTCTAAAACTGCACGTAGAATTTGGTTAGAGAAGAAAATAGCAGATTTTAATTTCTTAACTCCATTTATCGATTATCTCGAAAAAGAAATTGTAAGTATGGCCGAACCCGAGGCGAAAAAATTTATTGATAAGCAGATGAATTTCTGGAAGGCAATTATTGGGTATCAGAGCGGTATAAATTCGATATTAGTACTTTTAAGGACAACGCCCTTCTATATGTTTAAAAATGGTTATGCATTCACCACAGGTGAATTTAAGGATTTATTCAGATATTGTGCTGAGGAAGGTGTAGACCCGGT
Organism: uncultured Planctomycetales bacterium; assembly: GCA_964405005.1. GTDB lineage: Bacteria > Omnitrophota > Gorgyraeia > Gygaellales > Profunditerraquicolaceae > CAYOMI01. The sequence continues at coordinate 5,507 of CAYOMI010000082.1, forward strand.
AACTAAATTTGAGCTGAAAGCCCTCATAGAAAACGACACCCTTCCTGGATTCTATTTAGCATTGAGCGAAGAGCAAAGAATGCTTATTGAACTTTTAGTAGATAAGTTTAGAACCTATCTCGATGAAAAAAGGAAACAAAAGGGGTTAGTATCTTATAAATATCCTGTATCAAAATTCTTATTCCATTCATGGTTTTATCCCGTTCGTTACATATTGAATGCCTTAAGAACCCCATTTAGGCCGGATAATCTAAGCGCTTCTGATAAAGCCCAGATAGCCGTAGCTAAACGTTTCTGGAAGCTTTGTTTTATCGGTTGGGCAGTATGGAATATCTTTTCAATAATTACTACCGTTATTTTCGCTGCTGGCGTGTTACCTGGATTTGCTTGGCCAATTGCGGCATTATTATTATTCTTGAATCTCAGGGTATCTCTGCGCGCCATCGTTTATCTCAATTTCCGGGCAGCAGAAGAAGATCTCTCCAGAATTATGGGTTATCATAAAGTAAGGCATATGGGCCATGTCCGGAAGTATTTACCACAGGTATTAGCTACAGAAGATGGCAGAGAATTCTTCAAGGCAGCAGTTGAGTGGCTATATAACGCGCCACATTATCCGATGATTTCAAAAGACAAATATGATGAATTGACGGCTATTTTGGCCAATCCTACGTTAGTAAATAAGTTAAAAACTTTAGGCGACTGGGAGGCAGAGCAGTATTTTACTCAATGGCTTAATATGTATTTAATTAATGCTTTGCCTGTAGCTGAAAATCGAGTTCATCCCTTTACTGTGATGTTATCTGGTTTCAATGAATTCGTGCGGTTAAGATTTAGAAAGATTAATGGCGAAGAATTGGCATTAACAAGTTTGGATGCGACTTATCTTGCAGCAGAATTTCCTAAAGCTAAACGGTCGAAAGCGGAGTCTTGGGATATTTTTATAGGAGGGCTTAAGATTCAAGATAATGTTCTAAAAGCAATATTGTTAGATCCCCTTACAACATGGGAAGAAACTTTAATAATAATGGAAGAATCAAAAGCAAATCTTGAGGTAGACTTTAAGAGCTACCAGCATAAATTAACAAATTGGATGATAGGAGCGCAAACTAATGATTTAGATTCTTTAGTAAGTAGGGGTTCTGCCCTTGCTTTACGCGGCGCAATATTAATAGAAACTAAGTTCACCCGCGTAAAAAAGTCGTATCCGAAACAATGGAGATATTTTATTGATAAGGTAACTAATGGAAGAGATATCCCTGACTCTGAGCGGAGAATTTTATTATCTTCAAACACCAGCGCTTCACAGACAAGAGATATTTTTGAAACAATGGGCATTGTTGACGCGGGGCATCAGATAGAAGAGTGGGTGAATTATAGAACTGAAAATTATTACAAGACAATAATAACTTATATCTACGCTTTACGCACAAGATATAGAATACTTGCTTTGAGATTTCATCCGGAATGGCAAAACAATGAATCTGAGATAAACAGATGGATAAATGAACACATTCAATTTGTAGCATACTATATGAGTGGTAACGCCGTTTTCTTTGATTTTATTGAAGATATGCTTGACTTCTGGAGAGAGAATCAGGGCAACGCTGGCAGATGGACTATAGATAGCGATAAGCCTGGCATTGAACGCGCAACACCCGATAATCCGGGAGATTCTGTTTTAGTTAACGGTGGATTTCCATTGAATGGTACAAAATTCAATGGTTGGGCGCAGAGAACACCATATGTTAGACATGATGTAATGTTCTGTTTAGATG
>CAYOMI010000083.1:0-7276 GCA_964405005.1 uncultured Planctomycetales bacterium
GAAATGTAAAAGCCTTGTGTCTTAGTTTTGAGAATCTAACGCACAAGCCAATTGTTATACCCATTGAGCATATTGAGCTTCCCGGGCTTTTGGCTGTAAGTGTTGACAGCCAGATATTAGAGGCAAGGCCGCGTAATACAGAGAAGAAGAATTCTGCAAATTATACCTCAAAGGCTTATATGGTTATTCAAGGACAAAAGCAATGAAGATAGCGCTTGATAAAATACCTGGTTTTAACAAACTCCCGCCTTTTTTGCGCAGTAATCCAAGATTAGCTTTGGCAGTTATTTTCTGTCTTGCTGTTGTTTTGGCGTATTTGTTCTTTGCAGGCGGCAAGGAAACCCAAAAAATAAGAAAAAGCCTGGATCTGTCTGAGGCACGAAAGACAACCGCCGATGATAAAGATGTCGGCGTCTTGGTTGGCTCAGTAGACACCAAGTCTTATGTCTCGCGCATTGAAAAGCAGTATTACGACATAGCTTCAAAGTTTGATTCTGTTAATGAACGCATGGGTGCTTTAGAGAAGAATACTCAAGAGTTACGTAAAAATCAGAGCGATATGAGTAAAATCATCGTGGATCTTGATAAAAGAGTAGCAGGTACATTAACGAAAGACACAGGTCTAATAAAAAGTAGCCTTAAGCAGGGGCTAGGCGCCGGCTCCATAGGAGAAGAGCGCACTATCCCTCTATCCATGTCGCAACCTGCCGGACAAGCTTTTGAATTAGAGATGGCTAAGGTCGGCGAAATCAAGATTGAGGAGAAGGCTCCCGGGAAGAGGTACGTTTATCTTCCTTTGGGCAGCTTTGTCAAATGCACTCTGCTTACCGGCGTGTATGCCCCTGCCAATGAAAATAACCCGCTTCCGGTTTTAATCAGCGTGGATGAGGCCTTTTACGGGCCGAATAACACCAGGATCCCCTTAAAAGGCGCCTTTGCTATTGGTAAGGCAGTAGGAGATGTGGTTTCCAAAAGGGCGGTTCTACAAATAGTAAGTTTTTCAACTGTATTACCAAGTGGTCAGGTCTTTGAGCACGAAGCAAATTTAGGGTATCTGGCGGATAATGACGGACATTTGGGAATTCCAGGTGAGCTTATTTACAACACAGGAAGGCAGTTAAGTTTGGATTTTCTATCCGGCTTTTTAGCAGGAGGCGCTGAAGCGCTTTCTCAGGCAGAAACCTCCCCAATTATCGGTGCCTATGGGCAAACCTCAAGGAATGTTACCGGAAATACCGGTCGCTACGCTATGTTTTCCGGCCTGGCTAATAGCGCGCAAGGGATGTCCAGCTACTACCAGAAGCAATTGGAAACCATGATTCCTGCGGTAAAGATTGAAGCAGGGAAAACTGCAGTCTTTGTGATCCAGAAAGGAGTGCAAATTGAAGGTCTCGAAGTTAGTAACGATAATTTCGGTTTTATTGATAACTAGCGGCTGCGCTGTCTCTAAAGGGGTAGTTAAGGAGAGTCCGAATAAAATAATGGATGCCTATTTAAAAGGTGTTTCAGGCGGCAGGGCTGATTCAGTGGATTACATCAAGGAAAATTTAAAGATAAATGAGGCCTTCGGCTATGTTAAGCCCTATGTGCCAATAGTTAAGCCTGCTGATGTAAGACTGGTTTGGATTCCGGCGCATAAGTCGGAAAATTCTGCTGAGGTTTTAGTCAGTGGGCATTGGGTTTATCTGATGGTAGAACCTTCAGGTTGGTTTATTGATAGCCAAAAAGAGGATAAGGCAAAGATACCTTTGATTGTGCCTTATAAGCAGGAAAACAAAAAATGATCAAAACTTCTACCTTAGAGAGTTTCTTAGACGAAGGAAAGTCCTTTACCGAACTCTTACCTTATTCCAGCTACGAGAACGGCCTTTTCGTGCTTAAGGATGGAAGTCTAGGGCAGGTCTGGGAGGTTTCCTTAATTGAAAGCGAAACAAAATCTGCAGACCATTTAGAGCAGTTAGCCCAGAACATAGAAGGCATTATTATCCGGCTTCCCGAAGAAATCGTCAGTTGCCAGTTTATCCTGCTTTGCGATGAGGACTTTGAGGAGAAGCTTAAAACTTACACTGATTTGCCTGGATCCTCTGATAATGAGATAGTAAGGGCTTGCTTTCAAAGTAAGCTTGCGCACTTAAAACAAGGAAAAACCGGCTTCTTTCAGCAGCATACCGGTCCCTATTCTTCAAAGAGAATACGCTGCTTATTTACTTTGCGCTATTTTCCTTCCTGGACACATACAAGCTTTAGCAGCAAGTTACAGTTTTATTTTACTGGACAGAACGCAATCCGCAGAAAACTTCTTGATGACTTCTTGGTGAATTGCCAAAGCATTAATAGATTCTTTGATGTGGTGGAAGGCGTGTTTAAGGCCTGCGAAATCAAATACTCTAAACTCAATGAAGAAGATTTACACAGGCTGCTCTATAAATTATTGAATCCCAAACGCGCTAAAGAATCACCTATGCCTGTATTCAGGGAATCTGAATCCTTGGAGGATCAGCTGTTATATAACTGTCCCAAAGTATCTGGCCAAGGTTTTGAATTTGAAGACACTTATTTTAAGGTGGTTACCTTAAAAGAGCTTCCCTTAAATACCGAAACCGGCATGTTTACCGCAGAATTAACCCGAGGCACGCGCTTTTCTATGCTCGATTTATTAAAAGATTTCATCATGGTGATTAATTTTTATATCCCAAAACAGGAAGAAGCTATAAGAAGAATAAAAATGCAGAAGGCCTTTGCCTTTATGCAGCGCACCACCTATTTTGGCGATAAGTCAGTTGAGGCCTCTGAGAAAAAAGAAGAGCTTGATTCCGTGATCAGGGAAACTTTTGCTTTAGGCCATAAAATAATCTATCCCAGGATACACTTTATTGTTTCCGGTCCTTCAGAAGAAGAGTGCGAAAATTCTATTGCCAATATCTTAAATGTTCTCTCGCGCATGGGCTGCGAGGGGTTAAAAGAGGAAATTATCGCAGGATCACTGTTTATTTCCTGTCTGCCATTATGTTTTGACCATTATTACGAAAGATTTATCAAACGCACCAGGCGCATGATTTCTTCTAACCTTAGCGACATGCTTCCTTTATATGGCTCAGTTAAGGGAACGCAAACCCCGGCACAGGTGTACTTAAATAGAAGAGGCGAGCTAGTTAGCTGGGATTTCTTTGACTCAAATACCAACCCACATGCAATCATTATCGGCGCATCTGGAGCAGGAAAAAGCTTCTTTGTAAATGACTTTATCTTGCAGAATGCCCGACTAGATAGTCATTTCTTTGTTTTAGATAAAGGAGATTCTTACAGAAAACTCTGCCAAATCTTAGGAGGACAGTATATTAGGTTTGAGCTAAATGAGCCGGTAACCATAAATCCTTTCCTAAAAGAGCCGGATAGCGAGCATCTGGCATTTTTGGTAACCGTGTTATCCGAAATGTGCTCAGGCGGCGATGAAAGAGAGCGCCTCTTTAGAGAACAGGAAGGCGTCTTGCAGAAAGCAGCCCTTGCTGCTTACGAGGAAAGAAAGAATAAAGATGAGGAAGTAACATTATCAGATGTTGTGGAAAAGTTAAAAAGCCATGCCTGCAACCGAAAGCTGGGCCTAGGCGAGTCCATAGGCTTAAAGCTTGCTTTAAAGCTTACGCCTTTTACCAGAGAGGGTCAATACGGCAGGTTCTTTGACGGAAAGAACCAGTTTAACCTAGGCACTAGGTTCACGGTATTTGAGCTGGGGAATTTAAGTGCTCACTCTGATTTGCAGCTTGTAGTTTTATTAAACATTATGTACTTTATCACTAATTTTGTCTCGTCGCCTGAAATGAAGCCTAAACGCAAATTCTTGCTTATTGATGAGGCCTGGAGCCTGCTTAGACTCAAAAACACCGCTGAATTTATTACTAATTCCTTTAAAACTTATCGGAAATACCACTGTTCAACTGTGGCCATTACCCAGGAGATAGTGGATTTAGTGGGAAAAGAGTGCGGTATTGCCATCCAGGCAAATGCCGCAAACAAGGTATTTTTAAAGCAGGAGCCAAATGTTATTGATTCTTTAAAAGGTTTTGCTTCTTTATCTGATAAAGAAATAGAACTGCTTAAGTCTGTGGAAACTCAAAAAGGAAAATTTTCCGAGGCGCTGGTTATTTCTGATACATCCCGTGGCGTAATCCGGCTTGTGCCGGATCCTTTTCTTTACTGGCTGGCAACCAGCGACGCCAAAGATAATGAATATTTGGAGAGAAAACTCACAACTCTTAACAATAATTATTTACAGGCGCTTCAAATATGCGCCAAGGAGTATCCCTATGGTGCTTAGTCAACTAATTATCGCTTCTATGTATCTGGTAATTTCTATAACGGAAGTATCCATGGATGCTATTCGCCATATTAGATGGCCAGCGAAAATTGCTTCCGGCGATAACTTTCTTGTAAAGATCGCCAAAAACTGGCTCAATAGGGTTAAGCCAGGGGCTATAAGTTGGCAGAGGCAAAACCTTCAGCCTTACCTTGCCCTTCCTATTCCAGGACTTAATCCAGCTGGTCAAGCGTTTGGCGTCATGGGCCTTGGCATTATCCCAGATAAGATAAATCTTACGCATATGCCTATACAGATTAGCCAGTCTCTGGATAAACTTCTGCATTATCTTGCAGCCCTTGCTTTGGTCTATGTGGTGGTATACCTTGCCGGGGTTTGCCTTCAGCGCGCCGAAGACCACCACTTTGCCTCTGGTTTTCCAGAAAGAAGGAATTTTCCATACCTTAGTTCCTTCCGTCCACTTCTGGCCAGGATTTGGCCTCACCAAATAAGACCCGGCCTCATCAAGATAAAAGGCTACCTCGCGACTCTTGTCCATAGACCGAAGCGTCCTGTCGATACGGTTTTTTTAACCTCATATTCTGGGTCTGGAGAGTTAATCCAGCGCTTGGAGCGTTTATACGAATATCCTTCCCCAGCGATAACCCTACGCATATATTCTGGGCTAATCGTTTTAACGATCCTTATCTTTACAGCAATCTGGCATAATGCCCTTAAACTCCAACTGCTCCAGGCTAATCCAAATTCTCTAGGTTTAGTTTTAAGCAACCTGGCAATCTTTTCTCTTTGTTTTTGCTTAATCTCTCTCGGGCGGCCGGGAGAAAACCTCGGTTTGAGAGAATTAAGGCCACCCTTATTGAATCGCCTAATCCATATCCGAACATTGATAAAATGCAAATCCACAATTTTAGCAATCTCGGCTACTTTTAAGCGATGGATACTGGAAAGCCAGATTACTCTGGCCCGTTTATATAGCCGAGTGTTACTCGACTTAAGCAATTCCTTAATCGCTGCCTTTTCATTATTGGATAATTTCCTGACAAAGATCGGCCGCATGGTTACCTCCTTTGCTGGTAACCATTATAGCAGATTATCTCAGAATATAGAAGTGTTATTTAGTGGACAAGGCACTATGGCTTACATTAAAAGATTTTTAATCATTAGTTTTGCTTTATTGCTGACCGGTTGCTCTACCTTGGCCGGAAAAGACAAAACTTTTGAGGCAGGATACCGCCAGGGAGTAAAAGAGAATGTTGAGGATTTTGCTCAAAACTTCTACGGCAATGATTTTCCTTACTTTTATTGGCAGAGCCCGGTGGTGCAGAATGTTTTGATTCCAGCGCACATTGCAAACGGCGTGTTTGTGCCAGAACATAATGAGCCGGTAGTCATTGAGCCTGGAAAATGGAGAAAAGAATTTGGTTATCCCATAAATTGCCCCAAAGGCAAGAGAGAATTAGAACAGAAAGAAGGAGGAGAGCCTTATGCGTTTAATTACCTTAATTTTAGTGTCAGGGATATTACTGTCCTGCCCGAAGCATTTACTTGCGCTAAGCCAGGAAGAGAAGACAAAGATACTGGTAGAGGAACTGAAGCAGATTCAAAAACCTCAACCGCCACTCGTTGAAGAGAGGGCGGTTAAAGAAGAAGCACCTTTACCTAAACCGGAAGCTGCTAAACTAGAACTTCCTGCGGTCTTTGATAAAAGGCTTACACTGCGTTCAACAGGTGTGAGCTTAAAGTCTTTAGTTACCAAAATTGCTCAGTTAACTGGTTACAATGTGGTATTTGACCCTGAGGTGGATGCAAATGTATTGGTGTCAGTTGACTGCTTGGATGTGCCTGTATGGCGGGCATTAAATACCATGCTCTTTCCTCTGAATTACAGCTTTAAGGTTAAGGATAATGATTTGGTAATCCTCGCCAAGGAAACCCGCACCTTTAAACTCACCCTGCCGCCCAATACGCAGACTTTTTCTGACACTATTAGCAACGAATCCTGGACAAGGCCGGATGAGGAGAATACCTCTTTAAACAGTAATAAAAATTCCAATATGAACATCAAGGTAGGAGCAAGGGTCTTTGTGGAAAGCAGAGAAGATGCGCTTTCCTTCTGGCGCGACATAGAGCTTAACCTTGCGAAGATGATCTCTAGAGATGGCAAATATTCTTTTAATAAACTTGCCGGCCTGGTAATAGTTACAGATTCGCCTCAGGTTTTGGATAAAATCGCAAATTATATTGAATTGGTAAATGCCGAGACCAATAAGCAGATTCTAGTTGAGGTAAAAATCCTTGAGGTAACACTCTCCCGCGAGAACAGCTTTGGCATTGACTGGAATGCCATTTACAAGAATTTAGGCGATATAAAGCGGCTGACGCTTTCTTCTAACTTTGCTGCTCAGGGTTTTACCTCGCCTGAACTGTTTACTCTAACTGCCACAGGTCCTAAAGATGATTCTGGTACTGGCTCAAGCGGTTTAAGCGCGCTTATCAAAGCGCTCCAGGCCCAGGGAAAAGTGGAAGTGGTATCTCAGCCAAAGATAATGCTGCTAAATAACCAGGCAGCCATGGTGCAGGTCGGAACTGTAACCAGTTATGTTGCCAATACCACAACCACGACAACCAGCACAGGCATTGCTGCAACCAGCGCAACTACTGACCAGGTGCAGGAAGGAGTGTCTTTAAGGCTGATGGCCAGCATCCTGGATGACAAGATAGTAGCCCAGCTTACTCCTGTGGTAACCACGCTTGATACTATTAGAAGCATTAACATGGGAGCTGGCACAACCATTGAGGCGCCTAAGACCTCAACTAAGTCTATGCATACCTTGGTTAAGATTAAGGATGGTGATACCATTGCTGTAGGAGGCCTGATTACTTCAAATGATAAAACCAGCGAAAAGGGCATACCGCTGTTAAAAGACCTTCCGCTGGTCGGAAGATTTTTTGAGTATAAAA
>CAYOMI010000084.1:0-7183 GCA_964405005.1 uncultured Planctomycetales bacterium
TTATTCTCTAAAACCTCCCTATAGGCCCTTATATTTTCCAGGTCCTGCTCGCCAGCATCATCAGCTTGCTTTACCTCTTCTAAAGCTGCTCCGGCCTGGACAGGATTCTGTTCTTTAGGAAGAGTTTTATCTTCCTGCACCTGAACCTTCGTTTTATTGTCAATCTTATCCACTGCCAAGAGATTATCCTGGCAATAGCCGCACTTAAACCCTGTTACAGCCATAACAAACACCAACAAAAACAATAGCCTTTTCATTTTTTTATTTCCCTCCTTCTTTTTTAAGTTCCGTATAGCCTTAAGGTTATACTAACGATACCTTTTTCTACGCTTACATCCAAAACATCAAGGGGCCTGGATTTTAGCATTTTATGAAGCGCATCGAGCAAATACGTGTTGCGCTGTTTTCTTAGGTCAAAAGAACACGAGAGATCAACATACTTTATCCCCTTGTATTGGGACTCTTTGAAAAAACTCCTGATACCTACAAGGTCTTTTGCAGCGATTATCTTAACCTCGGAAGGAGCGCGGTAATAAAAGGAGAACTCTTTTATGTCGTTAAATACCTTAAGATAAAACTTTTCCAAGGGAAGCGGCTTCTCGCTTTTATATTTAAGTAAAGTCGCCTCTTCTTTTTTTACTTGGCTTATTTCATCTATAGCGCTTTTTATCCCGCTGTTAAGTGTGCGCGTATCCAAAACAAGATTCCACAGTAATACTATTAAAGCCAAAAGCGTTATCACAAAAATTAAGGTTATTCTTTTCATAGGATTATTAATTTAGAGGGCGAACCAGCGGATCCTAAAATAATCCGGCTGGTTCACGCTCTTCTAGTTTTAACCGTTATTGCTTCTGCTCTTCGGGAGCAGCTACAGCGCCAGTTTCTTTTTTATTCTGCTCTGAGAGAAAATTTATTTTCTCCAGGTCCAGGAATATACATAAATCATCCTGCCCATTCTTTGTCCAAGCCGCCCTTACAGGCTCAACGCCGATTTTTCCTACAAAATACTCTTTATGCTGCTTACTTACTTTTCTTGAGAGCTTTCCGATAATGAACGACATTCGTCTCACCCCTTTCTTTTTTAAGGAATATCCAGGGTAATTTTTAACCCCGGGCTTTCCTTTACTAAAATGTTTTCTATCTTTGCCTGCTTAAAAGCTTTGGATAAGCTCATTTTGCTAAAAGGCTTATCCTTTGAGTCTAAAGAGACTATTCCCTCAAATCTGTAACGGCCGTTTGACGCTTCTCTGATAGCAATAAGCCCTGGCCTGCATTCAGAAGGCAACAGCTCAAGAAAAGCATAAAAGTAATAAGGAAAATTAACCTTCTTCTTACTTTTCAAGATATCTTTGTATTTTGCCAGGTAAGCTTTCTCTAATGACCTGTTTAATGAAGCTGCCTCAAGCTGCAGGTTCTTTAAACGGTTATCTGCTGTTTTATTTACGCTGTAAATTCCAAATAGCAGAGCCAAGAATGCCGCAAGAATTCCTAGCATTAACCCGAGCTTAAACACCCGTTTCTTAGCAACCGCAAGCTCTCTTAAACGGATAAACTGCTCAGGCAACATATAGTGCATGAAAAACTTACCCTGTTTTAATCCGGTCAATGCCGAATAAGCGTCCTCAACAAAGACGATATTTTCTTTTGTCTCTAAGCCACTTGAAACAATCTCATCAAGAATTTCCTGGCTGTTAGTAACAATCAAAAAGTTTATCTCTGCTTCGAGCTTATTCTGAGATCTGTAGCTTTCCTGACTTCGAAGCAGCTCTCTGGTTACCTGCTTTAAGACTTTTGAAAGCCTGCGGGGAGTGGTAAATACATCCTTGTTAAAGATCGTAAGCAACACCTGATCGCCTAAATGGTCCAGAAAGACTATTCTTTTATTCTCATCAAGCAATTTATTGTTTTTAAGGTACTCTCTTAAAGCGACTGCGTAAGGAACTACGAGCCGGACATTTTCAAAGCCAAGATATTTATAAATCTCGTTAATCTTTGGCTTCTCAACTGCGATCACCTGAAACAGGTTTTCGGATATCTTCTCTGACTGTGTCAGGTATTCGCCTGTAAAAGCCGAGGAAAGGACTTCATCTCTTTTTGAGGGAGATTTTTCCGGGGCAGCTATCTGCTTCTGCAGGGTGTCTATTACAGCTACCGCTGCTTCCATAGTCGAGCCTTTAAAAACAGCCTGTATCTCAGACTTAGGCGCAATGCCGGTCTTACCTTCTAAATCGTAATAAATATCATTATCAAAAATTAGGTAGTTCATTTTTGTAATATTTTAGGGGTTATGAAGATTACCAGCTCTGTCCTGGTATTGGTTTTGCTTTTATATTCGAAAAGCTTTCCGAGTAATGGCAGACTGCGCAAAAGCGGTATGCCTTTTTCACTAACATTGTCGTTAGAAGTAATCAGGCCTCCTACGGCAATAGTATCGCCGTCTTTAATCTTAACAAGGGTGTGCATGGACTTGGTTGAAATCTTAGGCGCTTCAATGGTCGTACCAGAGCCCATATCGATGCTTCTAATGGTATCCAGCGTAGTCACCACAGGAGTAAGCTGGACCAGAATCTTGTCATCCAGGATGCTGGCCATAAGCCTTAAAGATACCCCTTCCTGCACCTGGTCAGTGGTAGCGCTTATTGAAGCAACGCCTGTACCGGTTGTCGTGGTCGTGGTATTGGCAACATAACTGGTTACAGTGCCTACCTGCACCATGGCTGCCTGGTTATTAAGAAGCATTACCTTTGGCTGCGATACAACTTCAACTTTACCCTGCGACTGCAGCGCTTTAATCAAAGCACTTAAACCACTTGAGCCGGTACCTGAATCATCCTTAGGCCCGGTAGCAGTCAAAGTAAATAACCCGGGTGAGGTAATGCTCTGGGCAGCGAAGTTAGAAGATAGAGTCAGTTGCTTTATATCGCCTAAGTTCTTATAAATTGCGTTCCAGTCGATGCCGAAGGTGTTCTCGCGTGAAAGCGTTACTTCCAGAATTTTTACCTCAACTAGGATCTGTTTGTTGGTCTCAAGGTTAACCAGGTCAATGTAGCTTGCGATTTTATCCAGAACCTGCGGGCTGTCTGTAACCATAACCAAACCTGCGAGCTTATTAAAAGAGTATTTGCCTGAAGGCGAAATCATCTTCGCCAAATTCAGCTCTACATCCTTCCAAAAGGAAAGAGCCTCTTCTTTGCTCTCCACAAAAACCCTTGCCCCAACCTTTACGCTCATATTGGAATTGTTGTTGGCATTATTAGCACCGCCTGATGTGGTTGTAGTATCATCAGGCCTTGTCCAGGATTCATTGCTGATAGTGTCAGAGAAGGTCTGCGTATTTGGCGGTAGTGTCAGCTTAAAGGTGCGCGTCTCTTTGGCAAGAACCACCAAATCCTTGTCTTTTACCTTAAAACCGTAATTCAAAGGAAAAAGCAGGGTGTTTAGTGCGCGCCATACTGAAACGTCCTGGGTATCAAGCGATACATTCACATTTGAATCAACTTCAGGGTCGTAGATCACGTTGTAACCGGTTATCTCCCCAATTTTGGAAACAACAGCCTTTAAGTTCGCGCCAGTAACGCGCAAGGTAATCTTTTTATCAAAGACTTCCGGCAACTGGATATTAGCGATTTCCGGTTTTGGCTTGAGAATTTCTTCAGCGACTTTGCTTTCGTTAGCAGCAGTCGCTTGCGGCTTTTCTACCTGCTTCCATTCCTCAATGAGAATCTTGGTCTTTTGCTGCTGGCTTTGTGCAAGTAAAAGATTCGGGCAACACAGTGATATCGCGATTAGCGATATTAAGGTAATTAAACGCATAAGGCTCTCCTCCTTCTTTTTTTGTTAGTTTGTTTTCTGTATTTTTTGGACAATTTATCGGGTATCCCTCGTTTTTACGCCATTTTGCAGGGTCAATTACTACCGGTTCATTATGTTCAGGAATAAACATGCCGTTTTCAATGTGCGCGGGGATTTGCACATTCTGCACAATGGGGCTCTGCCAATAAAAGTAAGGGAAATCATTGCCATAGAAGTTTGAAGCGAATTCCTGGATATTTTCTCTTACGCCTTCGCGAAAGCCTGCTTCAAAGGCTCTATCTTTCCTAGTAAATGTAGAGCAACCGGCTAAAAGCAGGATAAGGCTAACCACAAAAAACTTTTTAATGTAATCCATATTTTCTCTCCTTTACACATTCGTTAATTGCTTCCAGATAATTTCCTGAGTTATTTTCCAGTTTTTTCTCCAGATACTCATTGTCTTTTGCGTCGCTTGTGGCTATCCAGTAAAGAAACGGATCAGGCACAAGACGTATTACTCCTCTTGAGGCATCCGAAATTACCAAAGCCTCTGAGAATTTTCCTCTCTGGGTCTCAACGGATTTTAAGAGCTCAATCTCCTTATCCGACAAGGAAGCAAAAGTTTTTAAAGAATCAACTACATTCGGCTCCTGCTTTAAAAAGACTTTGTTTGCTGCATTTGCCTGAATAGCAATTCCAGAGGCTGCGCCTACCAGGTCAGCGATTTCCTGGGTAATAGCCACGGCTGAGCAGCGGTATTTCCTGTAAGTCTTAAAGGAATTAGTGATAAATTCCGCAGTGTTCTTTAATCTTAAAAGACTCCAGGCCTCATCAATTAATAGGAATTTACGCTTAGGCTTCATCTGGCTTGATGAGACAAAATTAGTGATAAAGTACATGATGTTTAAGAGCACTACCAGCTGCAAATCAGAGTGAGCGCTTAAATTCCCCAGCTCAAATACCGTAAACCTTGAGCCTAAGTTAAACTGATTCTGTCCGTCGAAAAACCTTCCAAACTGGCCTTCTTTTGTAAAAGGCCTAAGTTTTAGAGCAAGGGTAATACCGATATTTTCTCCTGTGCCAAGCCCGCGGTTACAGGCATGGCTTTTTAACTTTTCTACGACATCGGATAATGTAACTTCCTCATCAGGATTTTTTCTTTCCTGGTAACTTGCTGCTATTGCCTTTTGCAGGACACTTTCCTGCTCCCTATAGAGCCGCTCCCGGTCATCTCCACCCGAACACATCTCGGATAGAACCGTTACCAGAAAAGACATATGTTCCGGGTCCGGCTCTTTTAAGAAAGGATTTATGGTTACCGGATTATTCAATTCAAACCTGATATACTGGCCACCTAAGATTTGACATAACTTCCTGTAGGAGTCCCCCTTATCCAAAACAAAAAAATGAGCGTCCAGCCTTGAATTCTGCAATATAAAATCATTCACAAAAAAACTTTTCCCCGCGCCTGATGCCCCTATTATGATTGCGTGCGGGTTGGTATTGGAATCAAAGAAATCCCAAAACACAGGCTCGCCTCTTCTATTAAGGTATACCTGCGCAGGAGTCTGTGTCCCTTTGACTGAGCCGTATAAAGGAAGCATATCGGCTAGATTGTTTGAGATCATGCGCCTGGTGCGTTTGACAAAGTTCTCAAAGGTGTGGTCAAAACATAAAGGCAGGCATGATAAAAATAAAGATGCGCCGATTATCTCTTCCTTTAATCCCTCACAACCCATGCGCGAGAGCATATTCAGGATATTGGCAATGGATGTTTCGCATTTATCCTTTGATTCCCCGGAAACAATAAAATGAATCCTTGGGTAAATTATCTTATGACCTGAAGAGAAGGTTTCCCGGATCACAGAATCAAGCTCCTCTTTTTTTTCTACCGCCTCAATTGACTTATCGCCAAAGACATTCGCGCGCTGGGTAAAGGCAAAGGCTTTCTGTATCTTAATCCTAGCTATGGCATCTTCCTGCTTGGGGATATAGAAATTAATCACCATGATAAAGTCTTTTAATAAATCCAACATGGAAAAACGCGTACCCCGGGGTAATTCTGCGGTAAACATGCCGGTTTCCGTGGAAAGCGGGAGCTCTTTCAAGGTAACTACCTTAAAGAGCCTGTCCTCAAATTCAAAACCTTCACCATCTGCCTTAGGGCAATTGTATAAGAACTGGCCTATCAAAGGCTCATCTTCCCTAAATAAAGGTACAGGCAATGTGTCAGCGCGTTTAGGATTAAGCAGCTTATAAAGCAGCGTGTTCAGATCGCTCTCTTGTAATTTGGAATATTTTATTTCGCAGGACCTGAATACCCCTTCCACCACATCTGAGAACCTAGTCATGCTCTGGCAATTGACAAGGAAGTTGCTTTCCAGGCGGTTTTTGATTCTGTTTCTGCCGGAGAAATATGATTGTAATTTCTCTCCCAGGTTTGCGTGAGCCCATGAAGTAAAATAACGCAGGGTAAAAAAACAGCGTATTCTTTTTGAGGAGAATGGCCCTGTATGCTGCTCAAAGAATCCGCTCTTTCCCTGCTTTAGGTGAGTAAACTTTGCTACACTGGCCTGCTTTATTATTTCATTATCAAAACCTTTTGCGAGATCCGCATATTTATTAAGTTCATCCTGAAAATCCTCATCACAGACCAGGATAAACTGGCAGCTTACCAATTCTTCCGGAAGCCGGATAATGATTCCTTCAATCATCTGGCTCAATTGCTCTAAGTAATTAGGAGATTTGGTTTCGGTTTCGATTAAGGAGACTTCCCAGACTTGTCCTAGACTGCCGTCTTTTAAGACAAAGAAACCGTTCTCATGCGAACAATATGGCAGAAGTTCCGTAAAGCTCAAACCTTCCTCAAATAGAGCTTCTATTGTTTGGCGCTTGATCATTTTTCTTTAACTTCCTTATAAGGCAATATCAAAGGAATCTTTGCGTCAGCCTTACTTTGGTTGTCAATAAACCAGCTTGACTCTTTGACCATGACATAAATCCAGTGGCCTGCCACCAGGACTTCAGGAGCTGATTTTGATTTATGCGCGGGAATCCAGACTAACCTTACATCAGCAGGTGTAACTACCGGGACATAAGGCTTAACATAACCAAGTGCCTGGTTAATCTTTAAGTTCTCTTTTATATAATTAACGGAGTCAGCTCTTCCGCTTGAAACAGCTTGCAGGTATACATCCATCACTTTATTTGGACTTTCCTTAACTAATCCTTTAGACGCAGCGCAGCCGCTAGTCATCAAAAGAGCTAAAATTACTGCTTGGAACTTCAAGGCCTTCAATTTGCACTCCTTTCTGGATAACCAGGATCACCTTTTTCCCTGCTTCAATTTTTACCGCAGGGATCATCGCTTCTAATTGCTTTTGGTAATAGC
>CAYOMI010000085.1:0-7124 GCA_964405005.1 uncultured Planctomycetales bacterium
GCTTCATCAAAGTTCTTGATGGCTTCTTGATACTGGCCTAAATTAAGATAAGCAACTCCGCGGTTGTTCCAGGCAAGCGCATAATTAGGATATAATTTAATGGCTTCATCAAAGTTCTTGATGGCTTCTTGATACTGGCCTAAATTAAGATAAGCAACTCCGCGGTTGTTCCAGGCAAGCGCATAATTAGGATATAATTTAATGGCTTCATCAAAGTTCTTGATGGCTTCTTGATACTGGCCTAAATTAAGATAAGCAAAACCGCGGTTGTTCCAGGCAAGCGCATAATTCTTATCTAATTCTATAGCTTTAGTGTAAAGCTCAATAGCCTTTTTAAAGTCTCCTGCTTTAGTATATTTGTTTCCTTGAAGCATATAAGTCTTAGCCTCAGGGACTTTTGGCTCTGGTTCAGCTTGGGCTAACTTAGCATAAACTGCTTCACGGTTGCTCCAGGCAGCAACATAATTGGGATTCAATCTGATGGCTTCATCAAAGTTCTTGATGGCTTCTTTGTATTGACCACGTAAGCCATAGACGAAACCGAGTTCGTTCCAGGCAACAGCATATGTAGGCTCTAATTTTATTGCTTTGTTATAAAAATCTATGGCTTTATTAAAGTCTCCTTCTTCAACACATTTTTGTCCTTGAAGTACAAGTGTTTTGGCCTCAGTTACCTTTGGTTCTGGCTCGGGCTGAGTCAACCTTGTCCCTTGCGCTTGAACTAATAACATATTCTCATTATCCGGATTAATCTCCTCTATATTAGAAATACAAGATAGTCTCCCTTCGGAATTCTCTGAAGCATCTTCCGGCTTGTATTCCTGGTTTGCATTATTCGCTTCAACATAAAAAGTCATTTGATACTCGCGTGCTTTTTGTTTCTTTTCTCTCTCTACATTAAATCCTTCTAATTCTTTCTGTATCTGCTCTCTTAGTCGCTTAAATTCTTGAGATTGCTGAGTATAAGGTGCAGGACCTTGTTTATACTTACCCCGGCTAAAGAGTCCCACAATCGGCTTTAAAATAAGACTGAGAATATTATTCTGTTCCGGACCTTTATAATCCTTGTAAAACTCTTCGCCTATGCGATAAAACTCAATTGCATTCTCAAAGACCATCTTTGTCGCCTTATCTATCTTTTCCTCTAATGCATAAATTCTCTTGGCTAATTCTTTGGCAGTGGCCTGGGTCTGGGCTAATCCCTGCGTCAACGTATCCATTGTCTCTTGTGTCTGAGGCAGGCATAAGAGGCGAATTAATTTAGCCAAGGCAATCTTTTTCTCAATGTCTTTACTGGCGCCATAATAATCATTTAAGGTATATAAAAACTCAACTTCTTTCTGCAGTTCAGCCAGGTTAAGTTGACCTTCTATCAATTTTAGAAATGCCTGATTATAAACATTTGCTTCTTCGTTCTTATCTTCCTTTGTCCAGTTTATACCGGTAATCAGCGCCAAAAGCGGATTGGTGCTGCCGATAAGGTTGGTTCCAGCATTAAAACCTAATCTAAAGCCCTTGATTTCTTTCTTATTGGCTTTTTCTTGCACGCGGCTGAATGTTTCCCTTTCGTCTCTAAGATTAGTGTCTTTGACACGGTTAATCATTGTCTCCAGCGTCAATCCTGCTGCATTAGTTACCAACCAATTCTCCTGAGAAGCGGAAACCACAGGGATATTTTTGGGCTGCTCTTTCTTCAAGATATTGCCCACTGTCTGCTGCATAGCTACATCATTGCCTAGGGTAAGGAGTTGCTGTCTCTCTTCCGATTCTAAATTATTCTGTTTAATTGCGCTCTCGACAATACTCTTCACGCAGTTAAGATAATCCTGCTCAGCAGCAGTTTCTAAAGAATTATTTACTTGCGGCAGGCAAGATATAGTCCCTTCCAGGTCGCCTTTGTTTACTATAGTAGCATTAAAACCAGTAATAAAAGTTCCATAAGTAGATACGCCTATCTGCAGCCGGCTGATAAATTTTCTGAAGAAATTACTGCTGCCTGTCTTGATATCGGTTTCACCATTTAATATGCGGCTGAAGATATTCCATCTTTCTTCTGCTACATTTTTGGTAACTTTACGGCTAAAGGCTCTACCAATAAGCGGAATAGAACTCAAAACAGGAACTTTAGTTTTCTCCTTTACGTCCTTAATTCCGCCTTCCTGATTGCGTAAATCTAAGATTATAGGCTTGAGTTTCTCAAGAACCAGTTTATTTAACCTTTTTATACCTTCCTCTGTAGTAGCTTCTTGGCTATCAGTAAAGGTAATAGTCTCTAAAACTGGCTCTACTTTCTCTTCCAAAATACTTACTGCCTCAGGTATAAGGAACTTCAAAGTCGTTATTATGTGGCTGTGATAAAGTGCATTGAGCATTTCCGTTCTTATGGCATTATTTATTTCTACGATATTAAAGCTCTTATCGGGATTCTGGCTCTGATACCTCTCTAAAAATCCGGTTGAGAGCCAACGTTTCTTGGTTAATTCATACCACTGCTGCTGCTTTAACATCAATTCTGCCTGATATCTATCTAACTTTGCTTTAACTACCAGAATCTCAAGGTTAAGTTTGAATTTCTCCTGAGCATCTTCAGTAACATTTAATTTTTTCTCTAATTCTGCTAATCTCAATTGTGTATCTTTAATCATTATTTCCGTTGCGGTAAACTCTTGCCAGAGATTTGCCCAGGTTAATATCTTATCGCTTAACTGCTCTATGGCTTGAAGGGCTGCTTGCGCAGTCATGCCTTCAATATCTGGCTGTTGCTTTCGGATAAGGTCAAATAGAATTACTCCTAAAGTCTCATAATCTTTATCAAAACGAATTCCACCGCCCCAACGTGGACGTTCCTCTTCGCGCAAATTATCAATATTATTCTTCTGGGTTTGATAATTCCTTCCTAACTGAGAATCCTTTATTTCTCCTGCAACCTCACTGAATTCTTCAGGTGCTTCTCCTTTACCTATATATCTATATATTGCTGGAGCCAGTTCTCCCCATTTATAAATCTCTTCTAACATTGCCAGGGCTAACTGGAGATTCTCAGGAGATTTGTTCTTAATGGCAGTCTCTATCTTTTGTCTTATACTACTGCGTTTAACTCTATCCTCAGCCGTATCGCGCCTGATAAAATCGTTAGCTAAATCTCTTAATGCTTCTGCCTGTCTCTTTAAACGCTCCTGGATTGTCTCATTGGGCTTATAGGTAAATGTCTCATCGAGTAATTGCTTTATATAAGCCAAAGCAGAAACAACACCGTAAGGCACCTCTTTAGTTATTACTCGGCCGTCTTCAGTATTAACCGGTATCCTTAAACTCTTTACCAAGGCCTCTATCTCAATATTGCCCACATACTTATTCAGCCAATTTAATTTTGTTGTGGCAAGGCCCTCCTCTATTTCTAACGCATAAGCCATTACCGCTACATTTTCGGGGTTGAATTCCTCCAGATACGTTCTTATTTTCTCTAAATCCTTAAGATTCTGTGTATCAAAGTTATATTTCAGCAAGAACCTGGCGAGTTGCCGCATGGCGCGAACTCTTTGCAAACCTACTTCCGTATTATGATAATACTCTTCCGTTGGTAAAGGTAGATATTGCTTCTTAATAATTTTCTCTAACAATTCAAATACCCTTAATATGCTAATCCATTCATTTTCTTTTTGCTTTTCATTAACCTGGGTTTGCTCCTTTCTTAACTGTGCCTGGATTTCTGCGTAACGCTTTGCCTCTTCCTGAGTAAGAGTTTCTTTCTTGATTAATTTTATCTCTAAAGGAATCTGCTCAATTCTTAATTCTGTTTCTTTTCTCTTCTGCTCAGATAACTTGTTCCAGGCCTCTTCAAAGGACCTAAGATGAATACGCGAGGCTAATTCATTTTCAAGTTGTGCAATAATCATCTGCCTTAATTCAGTTAAGCCAGATTCTATAACTGGAGTTCTTTGGTCTCTGGCTACAGGAAGTAATCTCGAACCAATAGTTTCACCTTGCGCAAATAATCTCATCTGTTCAACCAATATCCTCTGTTTCTCTTCGAATTCTCTTCTTCTTAAATTAAAGGTCTCAGCACGGTTTTCTTCCCAGCCGTTGAATTTGAATATACCGTTTGCATCCAAGACAAAGCGTGGATTAACCACTATCTTCTTGCCGTCCTTTTCTATTTCTTTCTTAAAACCAAAATAGATGCGTACAATCGTGTTATCTTTCTTTTCATCTTTATAGCCACCCAACAGCCGGGAGGCACGGCTAAAAGGCATCCAGCCCATAGGAGTTGCATCATTATCAGATTTAGGTAAGTCAACCCAGATAACCTGCGTGCCTAATGCCGTCTGGCCAATAAGTAAACCACCTCTTTGCGCCTTTTCATCATATTTCTGGATGGTCTTTGTCTTTGGCTCATAAGATATCTTGCTTAAGTCTTCTCTTATTCTACTTAATACCTCTTCTGTCTGCGCTTGAGCAACTATCTTCTCTAACTGCTCAACTATAGTACTAAGAGTATTTACCACATTCTCCAGGACCTGTTTTTCTTTATCTAAAGATGCCTGGGTATTATCTCTTCTAATATTGCGGCCTGACTCTTGAGCTTTCATATATTCATTAAATTGGGCTTCACCAAGAATTGCCCTTATCTCTTCAGCAGTAACTTCGGATTCTTTAGAGCCACTTAATTCTAGAATCTTCTTTAAGGCCTCAGAAATTCTAGTTTGGTAGTTCTGAGATTGTGTCCTAAACTTAATAAGGTCAGTAATAATACTCTTTAATTTCTCTAATGATTCAAAGGGAATTGGTTTGTCAGAGACAGAAGCAAATAATTCCACTTCTTTTTCCTTCTGTGCATAGACATAGGTATTATCTGCCTTCCAGATACTATAAGCCAAAGCAGTACTGATTAAATCCACTGGCTTGGTATAATCTTCTCTTAACTGCTCAAATACAGGATGCATCTTAATAAAGATAATTTGCTGTGGATTCAATATCACCTTGTGGAATATCTCTAATAGTTTTCCTTGCAATTCTTTATTATCGGTTGTCTCTAAGCTTATATCCTCGACCGTGGCTTCATTGGCTGGGGTTGAGGCTTTAAGATTATTTCTTATGACTGTGAAAAGTTGTCTGGTAATTGTCTCATAAACTTCAGTATAAAGTCTCTGGGAAAGTTGCGTATACGAATATACAATAGTACTGCTCTTTTTAATTTCATCTAAGGCACGAGTCAATTCCTGTTCCATATAGCGATAAGCCGTGGCCACCATACCTTTAGCTGCCAGCTCAGCATTCTGAGTATCATTATTCTGCAGATAAGCTGCCCAAGCCTTAGTAAAGAAAATAAAGGCATTATGGTAATCTCTATTTTCATAAACTACCATTGCTTTCACTAAATTAAATAGTGGCTCAGCATCTAATTTTACATCCTTGGCTGCCTGATTAAATAATTCGCTTGCCTCACTTAAGGCCAATTCTTTTTCTCGACCCTGGAGAGACTGAGCTAAATTATAGAAATAAATGGCTAATCTATAGAATCTCTGAGTTTCATTAACTTTAGTGGCGGGTTCTTGAGTAGCGGTTTCTTGAGGCAGTTTTTCAAGTAATTTCTTTAAGAACTCTAATCGCTCTGCCTTTGTGATTGAACTTGTGGGAAGAATATCTGTATGTAAAGAATTGGCTGTAGAAAGAACTTGTGCAGAGAGTAACTGAGGTTGTACGGCGTAGGGAGGATAAGTTCCTTTTAAGAACCAAATGTCTTCTAGCCTCCGCAACTGTAATATTTCTTTTGCTCTTCCTTTGTCCTTTAAATTAGGATCTAATCGCATTGCCTTCTTTAAATCTTCCTGGGCTTTCTTCAATTCATTTATATAAAAATAAGCGTGTCCTCGACTGAAATATGCCATGGCAAATCTAGGTTTTATTTTTATTGCTTCGCTATAGTTTTGAATAGCCTCAGAGTAACTTTGTATTCTATAGTAGGTATTCCCTAAGTTATGATATGCTTCGGCAGATTTAGGGTCTAAAGTTATTGCTTGTTTGAGATGTCGGATAGCTTCAGGGTATTCTCTTAAATCACTATAAGCGGCTCCTGAGTTGGCGTATGCTGTGGCATTTTCGGGATCTAACTCTATTGCTTGTTTGAAGTACTGGACGGCTTTAAAATACTCTAGTGCCTTCATAGAGGCAATCCCTACGGAGTTATATATTCCCGCAATCAAACCTTCTTTATTCAGTATCCTTATTCTTCTATGAAGCTCGATCTTACTCTCTTTATCAATTTCCCACCAAATACCTACTTTCTTAAACTCTTTCTCCAATATAAATGGCTTACTTATGAACAGGGGTTTAATTGCGCCATTGATCATTACTCTCTTGTCATCTGATAGGTTAAACAAACAGGCAATATGTCCAATTTCTGGCGGCATTATATCGCTATCAAAGAATTCGGTAACAAAAATCGGCTCAACTTTAAATCCAATTGCTTCTCCTAATATGTAAAATATTTGAACGTATCCTGAACAATTTGCTTTTCTCTCATTAACTACAGTGTCCAAATCATAATAATCCTTCTTATAACCAATCTCCTTTACCACCTTTAGACCAAGTTCTTCAATTATTTTTAGTTCTCTATTTGTAAGTTCTTCTTTTGAAATCTCACCTTTTTGATACGCTTGTCTTGTCTTACTTAACTCTCCTTGCCAAACCTCTAAAACCGACCTTCTCAATACTCCCTCTTTCCAATTATTTACCATCTTAAGAACCTCTACTTTTTGTTTATCAAAATCAGATATAGCCCCTTTGATATCAGTCTCTGTCTCTTCTCCGTAGGTAGGCCTGACAGATAAAGGATTGAGTGCGGGAGGAGCCCTGGCTTCTTCTTTAATTACCGGCTGAGCAATAGAATTCCTATCGGTTGCCGGCGATACATTACCACTAACTTGAGGTGAAACCACTTCTGCGCCCCAACTGTTTTGAACAGCCAAAGGATTGAGGAATGCAAATATTCTTCCCAGGGAACCCATAAGACCGGGCCTGGGGGCCTCAGATGTGGTTCTTTTCTTCTGTTGTAACTGCTCTATCTTCTTTCTTAATATTTTCAAATCAGGAATTTCCACAGTTTTATCTAGTTCCTGTCTCTT
>CAYOMI010000086.1:0-6941 GCA_964405005.1 uncultured Planctomycetales bacterium
CTTTATCTACCGTATAAAGAAATATATTGGTGCATATACTGCAGTTATGAGTGGTTGTGATGTTTTAGTTTTTACAGCGGGAATCGGTGAAAACCAAAAAAGAATTAGAAAAAAGATCTGTCAAGGTTTATTTACGCACTTAAAGAAAAGACCTAAGGTTTTAGTTATTCCTACCAATGAGGAACTAATGATTGCCCGTCAGACCTATAAATTAATCTGGAGGCAATAGGATGAAAAAATTTTTATTAATTTTATTAGTATTGCTTACAATTTGTATTCGAGAAGAGGGGGTGGCGAATATGAAAAAAGTAGTGATGATTATTGCTCAAGATGATTTCCGAGATGAAGAATTACTCCAGCCCAAAGAGATTTTAGAGAGAAGCGGCATAGAGGTAAAGGTTGCCTCAACCAGTCTCTCTCAAGCCAAAGGAATGCTGGGTGCAAAGGTTAAACCCGATATTTTAGTCAGCGACATTAATATAATTGATTTCGATGCACTTGTATTTGTGGGCGGGATAGGTGCAAGTTGCTATTGGGATGATCCATTGGCACATCAGTTAATCCAGGAGGCTTTTAATACAAATCGGATTATTGCGGCAATTTGTATAGCACCGGTTACTTTGGCTAAAGCAGGTATCTTAAAAGGAAAACGCGCCACGGTTTTCTCCTCTGAAGCAAGCCAGCTAAAGAGTGCAGGTGCAAACTATACCGGTAGAGCCGTAGAAAAAGAAGGAAATATTATTACTGCTTCGGGGCCTTCTGCTGCCCAAGAGTTTGGGCAAGAGCTAGTAAAGGCATTACAATAGTAGGAGACAAAGATGTTAAGAATAATCTTAAAATCTAAAATACACGGGGCACATGTTACACAGACAAATCTTTATTATGAAGGTAGTATAACTATTGACAAAAAACTGATGAAAGCAGCAGATATTATTGTGGGTGAGAAAGTTGAGGTTCTGAACCTGAATAATGGCGGCCGCTTAGAAACTTATGCGATTAAAGGAAAAGCAGGCTCAGGAGTGGTTTGTCTTAATGGTCCAGCTGCAAGAGGCGCCTGTGTGGGAGACGAGATAATAATTGTTTCATATATCATCGCTGACGATAAAGAGATAAAAACTATTAAACCTAAAATAATCAAAGTTGATGGCCGAAACCGTATTAAAGATTAGAATATTAGGCGATCCGGTATTAAGAAAGAAGGTAAAGACAGTTAAAAATGTCATTCCTGAATATAAAGAAATTTTAAGTAAAATGGCTGAGGCTATGTATGCAGGTCAAGGTATAGGTTTAGCCGCGCCTCAGGTAGGTATTAACGAAGCAATGATTGTTGCTGATGTAGGAACTGGTCTTTATAAATTGATAAATCCAAAAATTGTTGCGAGAGTTGGAAGACAGGCTCAAGAAGAAGGCTGCCTCAGTATACCCGGTATCTGTGTCAAAGTCAAACGTGCCAAAAAGATAAAAGTGCAAGCGCAGGATGAAAATGGTATACCTATCAGTGTTAATGCCGAGGATTTGCTTGCCTGCGTCTTTCAACATGAAATAGACCATTTAAAAGGAAGACTTATTGTTGATTATGCGTCTTTTTTTGAAAAATTAAAGCTAAAGAAGAAGCTAAAAGAATTGATGGAAAGGTCAAAAGATGAAAAATTGTCCGAATCAGAAGCAAAATCTTGTCAACTGCAACTGTAGTTATGAACCCTGTTCTCGCAAGGGTATTTGCTGTGAATGTATTTCTTATCATAGAAGCCACGGTCAATTACCTGCTTGTTTTTTCCCGCCAGGCTTAGAAAAGACCTATGACCGCTCAATAAAGAATTTTTTAAAAGTTGCTCGATGATTAAACTTCCGTATTGGTTTAAGCAGGATATTCCGGATGAAGTTACCTTAAAAATGTCAGCTTTTTTATCCTCTTTAGGAATACATACTGTTTGCCAGGAAGCGCATTGTCCAAATGTCAGTGTCTGTTTTAAGAAACGCAGTGCTACTTTTATGATTTTGGGAAATGTATGCACAAGAAACTGCCGTTTCTGTGCTGTAGATAAATCGAGGAACATTAAAGAGTTGGTTCTAGATGAAGATGAGCCAACTAGGGTAGCCAGAGCGGTTAGTGAGTTAGGTCTTCATTATGTTGTTATTACCTCTGTGGCGCGCGATGACTTAAAAGACAGCGGCGCTAAAATTTTTGTAAAGACTATCAAGTTGATTAAAGACATAGATGAAAATATAAAAATAGAGGTATTAATCCCGGATCTTCAAGGCAATGTTTCCAGCCTTAAATGCGTAGTTGATGCTCGGCCTGATATCATCGCGCATAATATTGAGACAATAGAGCGGCTTTATCCAGTTTTAAGGCCCTTGGCAGATTATAGTCTTTCACTTAGAGTTTTAAAGAATATAAAAGAGTTAAACCCTTCATTGATTACCAAGTCTTCTCTTATGCTTGGTTTAGGCGAGAATGAAGAGGAAATTGTGGAAACGCTGCAGGATTTAAGAAATAATTACTGTGACATACTGACCTTAGGCCAATATTTGGCTCCTTCGGTTGCGCATTATCCTGTTAAAGAATTTATAGGTCCCGCACAGTTCCAAAGATACGAATCAATAGCCAAGGAATTAGGTTTCAAGGGTGTTTTTTCTGGTCCTCTGGTACGCAGTTCTTATTGCGCAGAGGAAGTTTATCAGGAGGCCATTCATGCATGATTTAATTATTATCGGAGCCGGTCCAGCAGGTTTGACAGCTGCGCTTTACGCCGGTAGGTTTCGCCTTAATACTCTAATTCTGGAAAAGATGGCTTGTGGCGGACAGATTATTCTTTCTGCTACGATAGAAAATTATCCGGGTTTTCCCGGTGGTATTTTTAGCGCAGAACTAATAGAAAAATTTAAAAGGCAGATTGAGGAATTAGGTATTAAGATAGAAAATAAAGAGGTGCTTGAAATAAAACAAACCGCAGGAGGATTTCAGGTAAAGACCCACGACAGATTATTAGAAACAAAGGCAGTAATTATTGCGATTGGGGCAAGGCCAAGAACATTAGGGGTTAAGGGAGAAAATAAGTTTGTTGGCCGAGGTGTTTCTTATTGCGGAACCTGCGATGCCCCCCTCTTTAAGGAGAAAGATATTGTGGTAATAGGCGGAGGAGACAGGGCAATAGAGGAAACAATTTTTTTAAGTGGTTATGCCAAGAAAGTCAACTTAGTTCATCGTAGGGCAGCATTTCGCGCCTCTAATATTTTATTGGAGAGGGCAAAGAATAATCCTAAAATTAATTTTATTCTGGATAGCGTAGTGGAAGAGATTTTAGGTCAAGATAAAGTTGAAGCAGTGAAGATAAAAGACTTAAAGAGAGGTTCTTTAAGTGAATTTCCCTGTCAAGGTGTATTTATTTTTGCAGGTATAAAACCTAATACTGATTTTCTAAAAAATTTCTTGGATATGGATGAAGAAGGATTTATAATTACTGATGAGCAAATGAAGACTTCTAAGGAAGCTATATTTGCCTGCGGAGATTGCCGAAAAAAAAGTTTGTACCAGGTTATTACTGCCTGTAGCGAAGGCGCGGTTGCTGCGGATTCAGCAAATAAATATTTATTGAA
This sequence comes from uncultured Planctomycetales bacterium, assembly GCA_964405005.1. Taxonomy (GTDB): domain Bacteria; phylum Omnitrophota; class Gorgyraeia; order Gygaellales; family Profunditerraquicolaceae; genus CAYOMI01. Next base: position 3,601 of record CAYOMI010000086.1, read on the forward strand.
CAGATGAAAGAATACCCCACGCATAATAAAAAAGTTATTAACTGGGTTAGAAAAATGGCTAGAATGTGCCAACCAGATAAGATTATCTGGATAGATGGTTCAGAGGAACAAAAAAATATCTTAGAAAAAGAATCAGCTGCCAGTGACGAACTTATTCCTTTAAACCAAGAAAAACTTCCAGGCTGTCTCCTGCACCGCACCAAACCCGATGATGTCGCCCGCACAGAGCACCTCACTTTTATCTGCACAAGAAGAAAACATGATGCAGGTCCTACCAATAACTGGATGTCTCCACGCGCGGCTTATAAAAAAGCTAAGGCAATCTTAAAAGGAGCAATGAAGGGTAGAACTATGTATGTAATACCTTTTTCTATGGGGCCAGTTGGTTCACCTTTTAGTAAAATTGGCGTAGAGTTAACTGATTCTCGCTATGTGGTTTTAAATATGCTGATTATGACCAGAGTAGGAGAGGCGGTATTAAGGCATTTGGAGAAAGAGGATGAGTTTACAAAATGCCTACATTCTAAGGCAGAATTGGACATAAATAAAAGATTAATCCTGCATTTTCCCGAAGATAATACAATCTGGAGCGTGGGTTCTGGTTATGGGGGAAACGTGCTTTTAGGTAAGAAATGTTTGTCTTTACGCATTGCCAGTTACTTTGCTAGGTGCGAACATTGGTTTGCAGAACATATGCTCATTATGGGGATTGAAGAGCCAAACGGTCATATTGAATATATTGCTGCAGCGTTTCCCAGTGCTTGCGGTAAGACAAATTTAGCAATGCTTGTTCCTCCTGAAGGACTTAAAGTAAAGGGTTACAGAATCTGGACAGTAGGAGATGATATTACTTGGATGCGCATTGACTCCGATGGTTCTTTATGGGCAATTAATCCAGAAACAGGATTTTTTGGCGTTGCTCCCGGGACAAATCTAAAGACCAATCTTAATATGGTTGAGACGATTAAGAAAAATACGATTTATACTAATGTTCTATTTAAACCCGATGGCACAGTATGGTGGGAAGGAGCAAATGGAGAAATACCCTCTAGTGGTATTGATTGGCGAGGAAAACCCTGGAAGCCAGGGATGACCGATGAAAATGGAAAGCCAGTATTAGGCGCTCATCCCAATAGCCGTTTTACCACACCCATAACTAATTGCCCTACAGCATCTTTTAGATTAGAGCAGCATCACGGCGTTCCTATCTCGGCAATTATTTTTGGTGGTCGCAGAACTCATCTTACGCCTCTGGTTTTTGAATCTTTTAACTGGCAACACGGCGTATTTGTGGGTGCAACTATGGCTTCTGAACTTACTGCTGCGCAATTTGGAAAAATAGGACAGGTTCGTCGTGACCCCATGGCAATGCTTCCTTTCTGTGGTTATAATATGGCAGAGTATTTCAGGCACTGGCTGGAGATGGGCAAAAAAATGACCAAGGCACCGAAAATCTTTGCGGTAAACTGGTTCAGGACTGATGAGCAAGAGAAATTTTTATGGCCGGGATTTGGAGAGAACTTAAGGGTTATTGAATGGATATTGGACCGTTGTAATAATAAAGTGGAAGCAATTAAGACGCCTATCGGATATATTCCTTTGATTACTGATATTGATATGACAGGTTTACATTTACCACGCGGTCACCTTGAAAAGCTTTTAAGTATAGATAAAAATGAATGGCTCCAAGAGCTAAAAGACATCAAGAAGTTCTTCAAACAGTTCAAGAAAGACCTGCCTGAGCAGTTATGGCAAGAATACGAAGATTTAGCAGCGCGCTTAAAAGAGAGCTCTGAAAAAGTTTAAAATAAAGCAGAGCTCTCTGATTACAGCGATTAAATTTAGATTACAGTGATTATTTTATTGATGAGAAAAATCTCTGTAATCTTTTTGAAATCTGTGTAATCAAAGGTCTCTAACTTAGAATCAGGAGTTTTTTAGAGACCTCTAAAAGCAAATGGATAAAGTTTTACTTTCTACTGATTTTAAAGATTTTAAGTTATATAAACGCGGAAAGGTAAGAGATGTTTATGACTTAGGCGATAAACTGCTTATTATTTCCACTGATAGAATCTCCTGTTTTGACGTGGTTTTGCCTTGTGGCATACCTTATAAGGGTCAAGTCTTAAATAGTCTTTCCTGTTTCTGGTTTGATTTTATCAAAGATACCATCCCTAATCATATTATAACCGCTGATATTGATAAGTATCCAGTTGAACTTAAAAAATATAAAGAACAACTTTTAAGACGTTCGATGCTGGTATTAAAAAGTAAGCCGCTTCCCATAGAATGCGTAGTAAGAGGATATCTTTCTGGTTCTGGCTGGAAGGAATATAAGGAAAAGCAATCTGTGTGTGGCATAAACTTACCTTTTGGTTTAAGGGAATCTGATAAACTTCCGGAGGTTTTATTTACTCCGTTTACTAAAGCAGACACTGGCCACGATATAAATATTGACCAGAAATATATTGACGGCTTAGTTGGCAAAGACATTGCTGACAAATTAAAAAATCTCAGTATTGCAATTTATCAAAAGGCAAGCGAATATGCGCTTGCCCAAGGAATTTTAATTGCAGACACAAAATTTGAATTTGGTTTTTATAATAATGGGCTTATTTTAATTGACGAAGCGCTTACTCCTGATTCCTCGCGTTTCTGGCCCAAAGATGAATACTCGCCCGGAAAACCCCAACCCAGTTTTGACAAGCAATTTGTCAGAGATTATCTTGAAAGCATTAACTGGGATAAAAACCCGCCTGCGCCAGAACTCCCCCGAGAAATCATTGAGAAAACTAGTTTAAAGTACCTTGAGGCGTATAAAAGACTCACGGGCAGAAAGTTCAAAGCCAAATAAATGATGATATTTAAAAGAATATTCTCAATTTTATTAAGGATAAGTATTAGTATTGTATTGCTACTTTTTTTATTTAGGCAGGTAGATAAGAAAGGATTATTAGAGGTTATTAAAAATGCAAATGTTAGTTTATTAATTATCGCGTTTTTAATTTATTTTTTTGTATATTTTTTATGTCTTTTTCGCTGGGCAATGTTACTTAAGACGACAAATATACACCTTCCTTTAAAAAGGATTGTTATTTCTTTCGCTGGTGGCATTTTCTTCAGTCTATTTTTACCTTCGACTATCGGGGGGGATCTTATGCGAAGTATAGATCTGGCTGCGTACACGAAAAGGCCAAAGGAGGTTGTGGCGACAGTGTTTCTCGATAGATTAAGTGGATATGTAGGTTTGGTGATGGTTGCCATTGTAGCTCTTTTATTCGGCGGAAAGCTGGCAGGGGATACCAGTATTTTTCTTTCAGTGGGAATAATCACAGTTATAC
>CAYOMI010000087.1:0-6916 GCA_964405005.1 uncultured Planctomycetales bacterium
ACCAAGAACCTTGACCTTAAGAGGGTCCTGCTCTACCGATTGAGCTAGCGGCCCATATTAAAAATCCTCGCCACAAAATGTGGCGAGTCCACCAAGTATTGGGGCGAAAAATATTAAAAATTTATTTTAATTAATTATAACATAAAATCCTAAGTTTTAGAGTGGAATTTTATTATCAATGCGCCTGGCAGGAATTGAACCTGCAACATCCAGTTCCGAAGACTGGCGCTCTATCCAATTGAGCTACAGGCGCAAAAAGGGACAGGTTCCCGATTGAATTCGCAAACACTACCCGATTGTCTTGGCAGCTGGTGTTATATAATTTCACAGTTGTCGCCTAAAATTTCTTTAATCTTTTCTAACTTCTTTTTATCTACAGGTAAAATATCTGGTTCTGCTGTAGCACGTACTGGAGAATTCAGTTGTATCTTATCCGGATTTATTCTATCTGTAATCTCCTTTAATTTCTTTATCTGTCTTAAATCATCGTTTAATCCACGTACCAACATCACCTCCAACCAGATTTTACCAGAGAATTCTTTTCTTAAGCTTAATAGACCTTTGACTACTTCCTCTAATTTTATATCCTGATGGGGTCTATCAATCTTTATAAATAACTCAGTGGATACGGCATCCAAAGACGGAACGATTAAATCCGCTCTCCTTAAAGCCTGGCGTACATTTATATCATTGAATAGAGAGGCGTTACTGATAACTGCTACCGGGATAGTAGTGACCTTTTTTATTTCGTTGATAACCTGACCTATATTAATATTTAATGTGGGTTCTCCTGAACCAGAAATAGTAATATAATTTAGCTTTGTTGCTTCTTGAGGGTTATTTGCAAGCCAAGATTTTAATTCCTCAATGATCTCTTCTGTCTTTAAGTATTCTTTTCTCTCGGTAGTTTTCTGTATGGTTTTCCCTAACTGACAGTAAACACAATTAAAGGTGCATATTTTATAAGGAATTAGGGTGATCCCCAGAGATTGACCTAAACGCCGGGATTTTACTGGACCATAAATATATTTCATGGATTTTTAGAACACATCCCTCTTAAAATGATAAGGCGCCACTCATAAAGTGACGCCTTCCTAATCAAATGACATAAAATTTTAGAAAATTTACTTTATTTCGATAGTGCAGTTCTGCGTCCCAAATGCATTGGTAACACAAGAGGTGCAGCGCGGGTCATTAGTCCAAGAACCATCTACAAAAAATTTATATTCGTATCTGCCGGGTTTTAAATTTAATTTTACTATCCAGCTGCCGCGGGAATCCTTCTTAGCAGAAAATTTTTTTGTATCCCAGTTATTGAAACTGCCTGCGAGACTGACCTTTTTTGCTTCTGGCGCATAAAGTTTAAACTCCGTAGGTTTTGCTGCTGTATATGTCTTTGCCATGGCTACCTCCTTTTCTACGCTATTTATTTATATATGATAATTATAATGCTGTCAAGAAGTTTTATTTTTACAATGCTACCAAAGAAATATTATTCTTATCCGCTAGCTTTACGCTTTCTTCTTTATCTATAAAAAGAGTCTTACCTGCCTCGATAGCCAGACACTTTGCCTTTGCCTTCACAAGGTTTTTTATAGTATTTAACCCTACTACCGGAATATCAAAACGTATATCTTGTTTGGGCTTACTAACTTTGGCTACAGTAATCCCACCTCCCGCAATTTTACCTGCTCGTCTAATAAGATTATCCGTGCCCTCTAATGCCTCTACCGCCACTATTGCCCTGTCTTTTACTACAACGGCCTGACCTATATCCAAGTAGGCGATCTCCTTGGCTAAATCCAATCCAAAATATATATCCTCCCATTCACTAAAACTGGGTTCTCTTTTAGTTAATGTTCCTTTTACAGGAAGGTAATCCTCAAGAAAAGTAGTTGAGCTTATTAATTCAAAACCAAAATTTTTGAGCCTCTCGGCAATAGCACCAAATATTGTGTCTGCCTTTTTATCCTTTATGCTCTCCAAGAGCTCCTTTATTTCTTTATTCCTCTGCACTTCTTTACTAAAGAGCCGATAAGGGCTTATCTGGCCAGCCATTACTATCTTCGTTACTGCCTCATTCTTGAATATTTCAAATATACGTGGGAAGCTGTCCAGTCCTATCCAATAAATCTTGTCAACATATTTGCTTAAGCTAAATGAGGTATCACCTTTTATTGCCACTGCTACAATATAAAACCCTTTTTTCTTAGCATTCTGGGAAAAGAGTATAGGAAATTTTTTGTTGCCGGCAATTAAACCAATCTTTTCCATTTTGTACACAAATCTTCACAAATCAAACACAAATCTACACGAATTCTCATCACTTAAATTCGTGGTAATTCGTGTGAAATTCGTGTCTATTCGTGCCTACGGCAGGAGTGAGCTATGCCTCTTTGGGTATTCTTTATAAAATCAACCAGATAGGAAATTTCTTTTGAGGGCGCAATCTCTTTCTCTACCTTTTCTAAGCCGTGCTTTAGAGAAAGACTAAGATTAAATAGTATATTGAAGGCACGGTCAATCTGCTTTATTGATTCTGAAGGCACATTATTACGTCTTAAGCCAACCAGATTCAAACCATATACGCGCGCAGGATGCCCGTCGCAGGTCGAATAGGGAGGAATGTCCTGTACAACTTTGGAGCAGCCTCCAATAATCGAAAGAGTTCCGACTCTAACAAATTGATGTATAGCAACCAGTCCCCCAATTACCGCTTTATCTTCGATAGTAACGTGTCCGGCTAAAGTACCTACATTGGCTATTATACAGTAGTTACCCACTCTACAATTGTGTGCAATATGTGAGTATGCCATAAAGACATTATCGTTACCCACAATAGTTTTACTGTCGTCTTGCGTACCGGGATTGAAGGTGCAATATTCACGGATAATATTATTATCGCCTATCTCTAAAAAACTTTTTTCTCCCTTATATTTCAAATCCTGGGGCCGGCTCCCAATAATTGCACCGGTAAATATTTCACAACATTTACCAATAGTAGTATTTCCTTCGATTACACAATGGCTGCCGATTTTAGTACCTTGGGCTATTGTAACATTATCACCAATAATAGTATAAGGACCGACCACTATGCTGTCGGCAAGCTTTGCCTTCTTGGAAACTATAGCAGTAGGATGTATCTGCATTTTCGCTCTATTAAGAATCTACCAAGGCAAACATGAGATTAGCTTCGGCAACCAATTTACCATCCACAAATGCCTTTCCTTGCACCTGTCCTATTTTGGATTTTACTTTTACTGCTTCTACCTCAAGCACTAGCTGATCACCGGGCACCACGGTTTTTCGAAACTTTGCATTATCGATAGCCATAAAGAAGGCTAGTTTTCCGCGGTTTTCTTCCGCCGCCAACATCATTACGCCACCTACCTGAGCCATGGCCTCAATAATCAAAACACCTGGCATAATTGGCCTTTTCGGAAAATGACCTTTAAAAAAATAATCGTCTTTTGTTAAATTCTTTATCCCCACTGCACGCTTACCAACCTCTAAAGAGACAATCTTATCCACAAACAAGAAAGGCTCGCGATGCGGCAGTATCTTTTTTACCTCCTGGACATCTAATTCTTTCTCGCCAGTAACATGATAATGCGATCCTACACCACCTAATACATATCTTTTTCTTTGCTCATTAATTTTTTGGGTAAGTTTTAGATTAACTGAATGTCCGCTCTTTATAGCGATAATGTGGGCGCGTATTGGCTGACCTAAAAGATAAAGATCTCCCAATAAATCTAATATTTTATGTCGGACAAATTCATCTTCGTAGCGTAACTTGTTTTTAATTACAGCGCTTTTACCTACTACAAGCGTATTGTCATAATTTGCCCCCCGGCCAAAACCCTGACGCTTGAGGACTTCTACCTCTTCTTCCAGGCAGAAGGTGCGAGCAGAAGCAAGTTCCTTTTGGAAAACGCTAGGGGTAATATTTAACTGCAAAACCTGAGCTTTTAAAAGAGGGTGGTCGTAACTTAAAGTATAAGAAATCTTTAGAACGCTAGCGGGAAATACGGCTATTGAGGCACTATCTTCCTCTACAAATATAGGCTCCTTAACCATAAAATACTTGCGCTCTCTATCCTGTTCTTTTATTCCTGCTTTAAGTAACGCCTCTAAAAAATTAAGACTACTACCATCTAAACCTGGCAGTTCATTATTATCAATCTCAATATCAATATTATCTATACCCAATCCTGCCAAGGTTGCCATCAGATGTTCTATGGTATATATCTGAACTTTATCATCTCCTATGGTGGTACGCCGGGGAGAAGTAGGGGCAGGAGAAGGAACAAATAAAGAATTAAGAGAAGCTTTTATTACTGGCCTATCAGGCAAATCTATACGGATAAAATTAATGCCGCAATCTACAGCAGCGGGTTTAAATCTCACCTTTACCAAATTTCCCGTATGCAAACCAATTCCTTCGAGGCCTATTTCTCTTTCAATAGTTTTTTGCTTATCCATAATTATTTATTCTTCAATTTTGCTTCTAATTCCTCTATCTTCTTCTTAAGTTCCTCTACCTTCTCATATAGTCGCGGTAAATTCTGGACACTGGCGTTTATGCGTTTCGCAATATCTGCGGGCTTTGCCGGATAGCCCCAAACAGTAGTGTTAGCAGGAACAGATTTACTTACGCCTGACTGGGCCATAACAATGGCGTTATCACCGATATTGATATGTCCGACCAGGCCTACCTGACCAGCCAGTATCACATTGTTGCCAATACGGGTGCTTCCAGAGATACCTACCTGCGCCACAATAAGACAATTTTGCCCTATCACTACATTGTGGGCAATATGCACCAGATTATCTATCTTTGTGCCACGACCAATAATTGTTTTGTCAAAACGCGCACGGTCTATAGTCACATTAGCGCCTATTTCTACATCATCTTCTATAACTACTGTACCTACCTGGGGTATCTTATGGTGAATTCCTTCCAGGCTAACATAGCCAAAACCATCCGAACCAATAACTACTCCAGAATGAATTATTACTCTGCTGCCAATCTCTATATTTTCGCGGATAGACACACTGGGATAAATTAAAGTGTTGCTACCTATTTCTGTATTTGCTCCTACATAACAGTTGGCATAAATTATGGTCTTATCACCTATTAAAACACCATCCTCTATGACTGCATAAGGACCAATGGCTACATCGCGACCTAAAGAAATATTTTTACCTAATATTGCAGTAGGATGTATACCGCAAGGCCGCTTTATCTGATGAGGTATAAGAGATGAAACTATTTTAGCGAAAGCCAAAGACGGATTATCAGTGCGGATAAGAGGCTTGGTTTTTGCTTCTATATTGCGGAAGGTAATAACTGCTGAGGCGCGGGTTCTTTCCAGAAGAGGTAAATATTTAGGATTTGCCAGAAATGTGATATCTCCCTCAGAGGCTTCTTCTATTCCTGCTACACCTGTAATTATAATATCTGCATCGCCAACTATTTCACCATTTATAAGTTTAGCAATTTCTTTTAAGGTTCTCTGCATTAATTATATTTCTATTGTTTCTTATATCCTTTATTCAGAATCTCGATAATCTTATCTGTTATATCCATGCTTTTATTCTCGTAAATTAAGACGCGGTCATTAAATACCAGCGTATAACCTTCTTTTTCTGCGTATTGCTTAACTGCCTCCTCAATATCTTTCAATATCTCCTTCATTTTTTCATCTTGCTCTTTACGCATATCCGTCTCTTTTTGCCGCACAAATTCACGGATACCTTCGGCCTTTGTATTTAATTCAGCCTTCTTTTTCTCCTTTTCTTTTTCACTCAAGAGGTTTACTTTATCTTCTAATTGCTTAAACTCAGTCAGTTTTTTTTCTCTCTCAGTCTCATAGCTATTCATCTTATCAGTTAAAACTTTGTCAAAATCCTTGGTCTTATTGTACTCCCCGAAAGTCCGGCTTAAGTCAATATAGGCAAACTTATCTAAAGCAAAAGAAATTCCTGTAAAAATAATTAATATAAACGACGCTGCAGCCAGAAATAATATTATTTTTTTCATCCTTCTATCTCCTTTCATTTAAGCATTGTCTTTTAAATTTTTATTTGATGATCAGGGGAATTTACGGCGTGTCAATTAGAAGCCGTGGCTCACGCTAAAATGAAACCGACCGCTACTTTTTCTCTCCTCGCCTGGTTCCTTGTTTAAAGGTATACCGTAATCAAGGGTTATTGGTCCAATCGGGGTCTTAATCCTTACGCCCAGACCTACACCGGATTTAAAACCGCCTGAACCTAATTTACTCACTTTCGACCACACATTACCTGTATCCACAAAGGCGGCCATTTTAAAGAAATTAAATAACGGATAAAGGTATTCAATATTTCCCACAAACATCGAATTACCGCCAAGGGGGTCTTTGGATACAGAATCTATAGGACCTATTTTTCTTTCACGATAACCCCTGATAGTATATGCGCCTCCTGCAAAAAATCTTTCATATATAGGAACATCATCGGAATTACCGTAGGCATCAACAAGTCCTAATCTCGCTCTTAACTCCAATGTGGATTTACGCGGCAGAGTAAAATAATGTGAGGCTCGGCCAAAGAATTTAAAGAAATCCTTATCTCCACTAAATGGCCCTCCCGCACACTCTAAAGAACCACTCAGTATGTTACCTTTGGTAGGGTCAAATACATTATCGCGACTATCAAACGTAAGCCCATAGGTTAAACTACTTATCGAATTCTTACCTGCTTCCTTCTTTAAGTCATTTGTGGCATCGTCACTGATATTAGAAATATCAATACGGTCATAACGATAAGTAATATTCTCTTTCACATATTCGGATATCTCTCTACCCAAACGTAAATCTCCACCCATTACTTTCTCATCATAACCGTAACCCACGTCGGTATCCCTTAGATG
>CAYOMI010000088.1:0-6910 GCA_964405005.1 uncultured Planctomycetales bacterium
AAAAAATTAGTATCGCATCAGTAAAATGAGTAAAAATAAAACTGAAGATATGATGTATCATTTTTAAACTCCTTTTTATTTCTGCTATAAAATTTACCCCGCCAAGGTAAAAAGGCGGGGTAAATTAAAAAGTAATTTATATTTAAGGTATTACTTATTAACAGTTTTTTCTTCAATATACTTAATTGCATCACCCACAGTAGCAATCTTCTCGGCATCCTCATCAGGAATTTCAATACCAAATTCCTCCTCTAAGGCCATAACCAATTCCACTGTGTCCAGAGAATCTGCGCCTAAGTCATCAATAAATGATGCCTCAGGAGTAACCTCCTCTGGCTTTACTCCTAGCTGCTCTGCTATTATGGACTTTACTTTATCTTGTACTGCCATGCTCTTTCCTCCTTCTTATAAAATCAAGCCATAACCATGCCGCCGTCTATCACAAATGTCTGACCAGTAATATAATCCGAGTCCTCTGCTGCTAAAAAGAGACAAAGATTCGCCACATCATCCGGTGTACCAAACCTGCTTAGCGGTATTGCCTGCCTCATTTTCTCTTTAATCTCCTCTGGCAGCTTAGCCGTCATCTCGGTCTGGATAAATCCTGGTGCTATAGCATTCACATTGATATTGCGGCTGGCTAACTCCTTAGCGCAGGTTTTGGTCAGAGCAATTAATCCTGCTTTGGATGCAGAATAATTTGCTTGTCCGGGATTGCCTATAATGCCAATTATGGAAGCGATATTTATAATCTTACCTTTGCGCTGCTTAAGCATAGCCTTAGATACAGTCTTAATACAGTTAAAAGCCCCTTTAAGATTTACACTTAAGACTGCATCCCACTCTGCCTCGCTCATACGCAAAAGAAGATTATCCTTGGTTATCCCGGCATTGTTAACTAATATATCAATCTTTGTAAATTTGTCAAGGATTTTGTTTATTGTCTCCTCAACTTTCGCCATACTTGTAACGTCCATCTCCAAAGCCATAGATTTGCGACCCAAGGCCTCAATCTCGGCGCTGGTCTTCTCTGCCTCCTGAATGTTTATATCACCCACAACTATATCTGCACCTTCCTTAGCAAGAGTAAGTGCGATAGCGCGACCTATGCCCCTTGCTCCGCCTGTTACGAGCGCTACTTTATCTTTAAGGCGCATTAACCCTTCCTCCTTGTTTAAGACCTAAGACCGGGTCTTGATTAAACTTAGGATATCTTCTTTCTTTTCTATGTTTGTAACCTCAACATCGCCATTAATCCTGCGCATTAACCCTTTTAATACCTTACCTGGTCCAAATTCGAAAAATCTAGTTAGCCCTTGGGAAAGCATAAATTTCATTGAATCCTCCCAAAGCACGCTAGAAGCAACTTGTTTTATCAGATTATCTTTAATTTCCCATGCTGAAGAGACGGGCTGCGCAGTAACATTACTAACCACGGTTAACTTTGGAGAGTTTATTTTTATTTTTTCTAACTCTTTAGCAAGTTTTAAGGATGCGCCGCTCATAAACGAAGAATGAAATGCTCCGCTTACCCCTAATTCTACCACTTTCTTAGCACCTTCCTTAATACATAAGTCTTTGGCTTTATCTATGGTTTCTCTTTTGCCGGAAATAACAATTTGCCCCGGAGCATTAATATTGGCAATCTCCACTCCTGTTTTACGGCATATCCCGGCAATTTTTTCGCGGCTTAAATCTAAAACTGCAGCCATCTTTCCTGGATTATTCTTTGCCTCTTCCTGCATAAATTCACCGCGGCGCCTGACTAAATAAACCCCATCTTCAAAACTAATTGCCCCCGCGGCAACTAAGGCGGAATATTCACCTAAACTTAAACCTGCAACATAACCGACGCTTTGATGCCCTAACACTTTGACACTCTTTGTAAATGCTTCTAAGGCTGCGATGCTAACTATGAATATTGCCGGTTGACAGTTATCTGTTTTAGCCAATTCCTCCTGGGGCCCTTCAAAGCACATCCGGGAAAGAGAAAACCCTAAAATTTTATCTGCCTTATCAAAGATCTCTTTACTTTCAGCAAAGGCCTCATACAAATCCTTTCCCATGCCTACATATTGAGCACCTTGACCAGCAAAAAGATAACCTACCATTCTATCACGCAGGCACCTGAAACTAAACCCGCGCCAAAGGCATCTAAAAGAATTTTGTCGCCTTTCTTAACCTTACCCTCTTTCACTGCTTCGCACAATGCCGTAGCCGTAGAAGCAGAAGACATATTACCGCATCTTTCAATATTAAGGTAAATTTTATCTTCGGTTAACCCTAGCTTTTTGGCGACTGCCATAATGATACGTGAATTTGCCTGATGGGGGATAATCAAATCTATATCAGAGAATTTTAAACCTGCTTGCTTTAAGGCAACCTGCGCTGCTTCGGTCATACTCTTTACAGCTATCTTAAATAATTCATTACCTTGCATCTTTAGATAATGCAGGCGTTGATTTATAGTCTCGTGCGTCGCTGGATGCCGGGAGCCGCCTGCGGGCATATACAATAATTCCACTTTCGAGCCATCGCAACCCATATAAGTAGAAATTATCCCGCCGGATTTTACTTCGGCTAAAACTGCAGCCCCTGCGCCATCACCGAATAAAACACACGTGCTTCTATCCTGCCAATCGGTAATAGAAGAAAGCACCTCTACGCCTACCACCAGGGCATTCTTGTAGGTGCCGCAGGCGATAAACTGCTGGGCAGTTGCTATAGCATAAACAAAACCAGCGCAGGCAGCCGAAATATCAAAACAGGCGGCTTTTTGGGCGGAGATTGCATTTTGTAAAATACAGGAAACTGCCGGAAACTGCATATCTGGAGTAATCGTGGCCACAATGATTAATTCCAAATCCTCTGCTTTTATTTTGGCGTCCTCTAAAGCCTCTTCTGCGGCTTTTATCGCTAAATCCGAAGCAGCCTCTCCTTCAGCCACAATCCTTCTTTCTTTAATTCCGGTGCGGGTAGTAATCCACTCGTCGGAAGTATCTACCATCTTCTCCAAATCAGCATTAGTCAGAACTCTACTTGGCAGATACTCACCTACTCCTATTATTCCTACTCTTTTCATATTGAAGTTATGAGTTAGAAATTATAAGTTACAAATCAATTTCATTTTAACTTCTCACTTATAACTTATAACTTCTCACTTCCTTATTGCCTCTAAAATCTTCTCATTAAATTTTCGCTCAACCTCTTCCTTGGCAACCCTGATTGCATTTTTAATTGCTTTGGCATTCGAACGTCCATGCCCAATAATCACTACACCGTTTATACCCAATAAAGGCGCGCCACCGTATTCTGTATAATCGATTTCTTTTATAAAGCGCGAAAGGCTGGGTTTCAAAAAAACCAAACCCAATCTTCCTAAGAAATCACCTAAAAGATGCCTCTTTAAGAAAATCTGCAATGCTTCCGCTGCACTTTCTGCAACCTTTAAAGCCACATTACCTACAAACCCATCGCAGATAATAATATCATATTTACCAGAAAAGAGGTCTTTTCCTTCTGCATTACCCACAAAATTAAGATTGCTTCCCTCCAAAAGCTCATAAGTTTGCTTGATAAAATCTGATCCTTTAACTTCTTCCTCTCCCACATTTAAAAGTCCCACTGTAGGATTAGGTCTATTTAATATATAACGAAAATATGCATCAGCCATAATTCCGTATTGTAAAAGTTGCGTGGGTTTGGGGTTAATATTGGCACCCACATCAATAATTAAGGATATTCCTTTTACTGTGGGTGTAACAATAGCAATACCTGGACGTTCAATCCCTGGTAATAGTCCTAAACCTAAAGTTGCCGCACAGACCACTGCACCTGTATTTCCTGCACTAAAAAATGCATCCCCCAGTCCTTCTTTAACTAAATTTATTCCTACTACAATAGAAGAATCTCTCTTTTTTCTTACACTCGCAGCAGCAGGCTCAGACATCTCAATTACTTCCTGGGTAGGATAAATAGAAATTCTCTCGGTGGGATATATTGCTTTTTTAAGAAGCAACTTTATGCGTGATTCGTCTCCGATAAGGACGACCTCTACAGCGTATTCACAAACTGCGGCAACAATACCTTTGATTACCGCCTCCGGCGCATAATCACCACCCATGGCATCAACAATTATTTTCATATTACCGCTTCTTCTTTGTTTCTCTTACCCGTATCTCCATAACCTGCCGGCCGTTATAATAACCACAAACCTGACAAACCCGATGAGGAAGTTTTGGTTGTTTGCATTGAGGGCAGTGGATAAGATTTGTTAAATTTATTTTCCAGTGCGTACGTCGCCTTCTACCGCGCGCCTTAGAATGTCTTTTTTTAGGTAGAGCCACAGGAACAACCTCCTTTATTAAGATCCTTCCCGCATTTAGGGCACAATCCTTTACAGTCTTTTTTGCACAGAGGCTTTATGGGAAAATCTAAAATTATTTCTTCTCTTATATCCGGATTTAAATCAATATATATGTCGTTTTTATTAACCAGATAATTCAACTTTAAATGTTTATCTAAATCAACGGTGAATTCCTCAAGGCAACGACTACAGCTAAAAATAATAGATGCACCTAAAGTTAAATCCACGCTAACCGTATTGGTGATCTTATAAACACTTGCCCGTGCATGAATTGGCTTGGGAAACTTAATCAATTCTTCATCCATTTCAAGCATTGAGGCAGAAATATCGTCTTCTAGAATCAAGCCGTCCTGCGAAATCTTGCTTATTTCTATTTTCACTTTGTAGCGTGTAATTTATTTTTAAGCGCCTTCTCTACAAAATCAGGAACAAAATTAGAGAGGTCCGCGCCCAAAGCCGCTGCTTCCTTTAGAAGTTTGGAGGAAAGGTAACTGTAGGACTCCTGAGGCATTAAAAAAATGGTCTCGATATCAGGTGAAATTTTTCTATTAGTTAATGCCATCTGAAACTCGTATTCAAAATCAGAAATCATACGTAGTCCGCGGATTAAAACTTTACATTTTTGCTTGGCTGCATAATCAATAACCAGCCCATCAAAATCATCTATTATTACACCTTCTATATCTACGGTTGCTTCCTTAAGCATCTGGATTCTCTCTTTCACGCTAAAGAGAGGATTTTTGTGCGGATTATGCGCCACTGCTACGATAACCTCAGAAAATATCTCTTGCGCCCTTTTAATCAGGTCAATATGACCATAAGTAACTGGATCAAAACTACCCGGATAAATTGCTCTCTGACACATCTTAATCTAACCTTTCTTATAGAATGAGAGAAAAGTATCTCCGTATCTTCTTTGTTTAAATAATGCTAAATCTCCCACGCCATCTGGGAGATTGTCTTTTTTAAAATGCTGTACTACGGCTAAACCATTGGGCGCTAATATATCATAAGCGCAGAGGGTTTGCAAGGTTTTTTTTGAAAGACCCTGATAATAAGGTGGATCGAGAAAGATAATATCAAATTTTTGCCTGTTTCGATTAAATTGCTCTATCGCTTTAATTGCATCTTGCGCAATAACCCTATAACCCAAGCAACCCAATAACGAAAGATTTTTGTTAATTTTCTCTATACATCTTCTATCCTTTTCTACAAACACGACTTCTTTTGCTCCTCTGGATAAGGCTTCTAAACCTACTCCTCCTGAGCCAGCGAAAAGCTCCAAGAAGGATAACCCTCCTACGTCACCCAGAATATCAAAAATCGCCTTTCTGACCTTCTCTTGGGTGGACCGGATGCCTTTGGGCATTGCAAGCAGCTTCCCTTTATATTTGCCTGTAGTTATACGCATGACCTACTCTTCAAACTTTTAAACTACCCTACCATCATCAATTTCTCGTATTCTGGAAATCTCTGCAACAACTTTTCTCTCAATAAAATATTCTGTCTAAGCTCTAAATGTGGGTCTATATTAATAAGTTTTATCGCTTCTTCTCTCGCACGTTTTAAAGTCTGCATCTGGGTTAAAGGATTAGCAATTTTTAACTCAGTAAGTCCGTGCTGGCGCTGGCCGAAAAATTCACCTGGACCCCTTATCTTTAGGTCATCTTCGGCAATACGAAATCCATCGCTATGCTCTATCATAGTTCGGATTCTTGCTTTTGCCTCATCAGTCTGAATATCTGATATTAATATACAAAATGCTTTTTGGGAGCCTCTACCTACGCGGCCGCGCAATTGGTGTAACTGAGATAAACCAAAACGTTCAGCATGCTGGACAACCATACAACTAGCATCCGGTATATCAATACCAACCTCTAAAACAGTGGTAGCAACCAAAACATCTATTTCCTTATTTTTAAATTTAAGCATTATTTCATCCTGTTCTTTTTGTTTTAACTGACCGTGCACAAGTCCAACCTTAAATTCCTTAAATTCACCTTGCTTAAGTTCTTCATACATCTTTTTTGCACCGGCTATATCTAAGACATATGACTCTTTGATTACCGGATAAATAATATAGACCTGATAACCTAATTTCAGTTGCTCTTTAACTATATTATAGGCCTCATTCTTATTCTCTTGATAAAGATGAATTGTTTTAATAGGCAGACGACCCGCTGGAAGTTCGTTTATTATAGAGATATCTAAATCTCCATATAGGGTAATAGCCAGCGTGCGCGGGATAGGAGTAGCGGTCATAATCAATACATCGGGATTGCTGCCTTTTTGCGGTAGAAGTGCTCGCTCGCCCACACCAAACTTATGCTGCTCGTCAATCACCACTAAACCCAAATTCTTAAATTTAACACCTTCTTCTAATAAAGCATGTGTGCCAATTACCAAATCTATATTACCTTGGCTTATTTGTTTGTAGATTTTTTCTCTATCTTTTTCTTTTAGACTACCGATGAGTAATTCTATATTTATGGTTTTATTTTTGATATTTGATATTTGATTTTTGATATTTATATAATGCTGTCT
>CAYOMI010000089.1:0-6822 GCA_964405005.1 uncultured Planctomycetales bacterium
ATCTTAATTGACTCCTATTTTAAGCCATTTTTTAAAAATTTATATAAAAGGGATTACCGAACATAATGGCCTTATTTTTTTTATATTATGTCCGACAACAAAATATTAAATAGAGACTGGGATGAGTTTTGGTCTAAGGGATATCGCACTATAGATTACGAGATGCAGTTTAATATCAATTCACACCAGGGAAGGATAACTTTTGATTTGCTTAAGCAATACAAAAAGGGAGATAAAATCTTAGAGGCGGGTTGCGGATTAGGTAACTGGTTATTCATTTTTGAAAAGATGGGGTTTAAACCCTTTGGTATCGATTTATCTTTGGCTTCGCTGGAAACAGCAAGAGAATACTGTCAAAATAATAATTTAAAACTCAGTTTTCTTTTAGGTGATGTAAGAAAAATTCCTTTTAAAGATAATTATTTCGATATTGTAGTCAGTTATGGTGTAATCGAACATTTTGTCAATTCAAAAGATGCCGTAATGGAATTTTATCGGGTTTTAAAGCCAGGAGGAGTTTGCTTGATAACGACTCCTAATCCTTTTTCTTTTCACCGGCTTATAGGTTGCCATGTATTAAATATTACTAAGAGCCATAAGTTAGGTTACATAGGATATGAAAGGGCATTTACGCCCAGAGGGTTAGAGCGTTTATTTGAAGTAGGTGGTTTCACAACTATAAAATGCGGTATATTATCCGAAGGTATGGGCACATTATTTGGTGTATTCTGGCCGGCCATACCCGTCGTGGGTAAGGCATTAAATAAATTTTTTACAAAACTAGCATCATACATAGAAAGCAAACAAAATGTAGTCAGCGGAGGCTCGTACGCCATCGGTTATAAGGTTTGATGCGGGCAATTATAGATGAAGAAGAACATTGTAATCTTGGGACTATTTCTTTTTCTTACCATATTAACTACTTTTCCCTTAGTTTTTAATATTAATAATCATATCTCTGGATTTCATAGCACGGATGAGCCATTTGCCGCATTATGGAATTTTCGGTGGCTGAAGTATAGCTGGATTAAAGGACTTGCTGCATACGAATATTCTACAGTTGCGGCACCTTTTGGTATCAACTACATAAAATACAGCATTTATCCACTGTGGTGGTCAACAAACAAATGGTTATCTATTCTTACCAATAATGTAATTACTTATAATCTTGAGGTCCTGCTTAGTTTTGTCCTTTCTGGATTATTTATGTATTATCTGGCCAATTATCTCCTGCAGGATAAAACCTCTGCAATTTTGGCAGGAATTATTTATAGCTTCTGCCCATATCATTTTGCGCGCGCTTGGCAACACTTAGGTCTAGCACAGATCCAATGGATGCCGCTTTATATTCTGGCATTGTTTGTTTTGGTTAAAAAAGTAAGTTTCAAGAAAATACTATCTGCAGCAATTTGTTTTTATTTAGTTGTTTCCTTTGACTTTTACTATGCCTATTTTATGGTTATTGTCACCGTTGCCTTCTTGATTTTCTTCTTTCTATTCTCAAGGAGCGATTTAAGGTACCGCATACACGTTCTTAACTCCTTTATTATTATGGGGCTGATAATATTAGTCCTGACTTTTCCGATAATCTTTGCCTTTATAAAAGGTGCACAGAGCGTCACGGCAGCCGGAGTTAAATCTGAATATGGTTTTGTACGGCCCTTCAATGACCTATTTACGCAATCAGCTAGACCGCTAAGTTATTTTCTGCCTGCCTCGGTGCATCCTGTATTCGGAAAATTTACCGAGCAGTTAGTAGGCACAATGCTATACGGAGTGAGCTTCACAGAACATATGCTTTACTTAGGATGGGTGAGTTTGATTTTAGCTTTTATTGCTTTTAGGTTATGGCGAAGGAAAAGGAGAAGTAGCGAGGATTTCTATATTGGATTTTTTGTATTATTAGCAATTGTAGCATGGTTCTTTTCCCAACCGCCGTGGTGGAAATGGGGACCACTAAAAATTTATATGCCTTCATTTTTTATATATAAGATTATACCTGCGGTTCGGGCTTATTGCCGATTTGGCATTCTCTTGATGCTTGCCTTGGCTGTTTTAGCTGGTTTTGGTCTTAAGTTTCTCTTAGAAAAATTCAAGACCAAAGGGGTAAAGGTAGCCACTGCCGCACTTTTTTACGGACTGGTTTTATTTGAATTTTGGAATTACCCCCCATTTAAGGTAATCGACTTAAGCAAGGTCCCACAGGTTTATTACTGGCTTAAAGAACAGCCCGGCGACTTTGTTATTGCTGAATACCCGATAGATACCAATGGCGCAAATGTAATGTATATGTTTTATCAAACAGTACATGAAAAAAAGATAATAAACGGCACAATCCCAGGAACCTATGCCAATAAAGTGGCACAAAGTATCCATAAGTTATCCGACCCCAAGACCGCTGGCATCTTAAAATGGATGGGAGTAAAATATGTTTTAGTGCATCAAGAAGGTTATTTAAATACCGAGTTAACCGAGGATGTTGAAGAATTGGCCAGCATTCCCAAAAATCCTAATTTAAGATTTATAAAATCTTTTCCTGCAGAAGGTTGTCCTAAGAGAGATATTATGTGTGTAAAAAAAACTGGACCAATAGATGTTTATGAGATAAAGGTATCATCTATTGTGCCGGAATATAAAAAGTAATTAATATGAGAAAAGCAATAGTTACTGGTGGAGCAGGTTTTATTGGCAGTCATCTGGTTGATAGATTACTAAAGGAAGGTTTTTTGGTTAAAGTTATTGATAATTTTTCAACCGGTAGACCCCAAAATTTAGCCCATCAGAAAGACAATAAAAATTTAGTTGTTATTCAGGAAGATATATCAGAATTTGAAAAAATTTCTCTGCATTTTAATGGTATTGACTTTGTGTTTCACTTAGCAGCATTGGCAGATATTGTGCCATCTATAATGAATCCCTTAGGGTATTATAAATCTAATGTTACAGGTACAGTATGTGTAGTTGAGGCTTCAAGAGTTGCAGGGGTAAAGAAGGTGGTTTATGCTGCCTCAGCTTCTTGTTATGGAATACCTGAGATTTTACCTACGCCGGAGAGCGCTGGGATTTGTCCGCAATATCCCTATGCCCTTACTAAATATCTAGGCGAACAAATTATTTTCCATTGGCATAAGGTATATAGTTTACCGGTAATTTCATTGAGGTTATTTAATGTATACGGTCCGCGTTCAGGGATATTGGGAACGTATAGTGCGGTATTTGGAACTTTTCTGGCGCAGAAACTTGCAGGTAAAGCATTTACTGTGGTTGGCGATGGAAGTCAGACCAGAGATTTTATATTTGTTACAGATGCAGTGGATGCTTTTTTAAAGGCTGGGGAATCTGATATTGAGGAAGAAATATTTAATGTAGGTTCAGGTAATGCCTATAGCATTAATTATTTAGTGAGCCTTCTTGGGGGAGATGTAGTTTACATCCCTAAGCGGCCAGGAGAGCCTGACTGTATATTTGCAGATATTACAAAAATTAAAAAAATGCTTAACTGGCAGCCGAAAATTACTCTTGAAGAAGGCGTAGAAATCTTGCTTAAAAATATTGACTACTGGAAAGAAGCACCAGTTTGGACATCTGAAGCAATAAAGGAAGCAACTAAGGATTGGTTTAAATATCTTTCTTTTAAAAAATAAGAGGACTAAAAACATAGAATTATGGATATCTTAGGGCTTTCCTGTTTTTATCACGATAGTGCAGCGTGTCTTATACGCAATGGCGAAATAATTGCCGCTGTTCAGGAAGAACGGTTTACCCGCCGAAAGCACGACTGCATTTTCCCATTAAATTCTATTCAATATTGTCTTAAAGAAGCAAACATTGATATAGAGGATTTAGATTATACAGGATTCTACGATAACAGTTTTGCTAAAAGGCTAAGAATTCCTTATTTATTAAATAAACTCGGTTATAAGAAAAAAATATTAATTTTTAACCAGGATGACTCTTATCTTGCCTCAGCATACTATCCCTCTGGCCTGAGTAATTCAGCGATATTAGTTAACGGAATAACAAGGTTAGGAGTGCTTTTTGGTAGAGGGCAAGGCAATCGGATTGAATCGTTTTATAAGCATGGTTTTTATGGTTCTTTGGGTTCAATTTATTCTGCAGTAACTTATTATCTTGGTTTTAGACCACATTCAGATGAATACAAAGTAATAGGCTTAGCTGCCTATGGTAAACCGAAATATCGCGACCTAATTTTAAAGAATAAAGAAAAGTTAAAATGTGGTAATTTTAAAAAGACCAATAGAATATTAAAAAATTTATTTGATTGTGGACCGCGACAGGAGAATTTAGAAATAAGTCAAAAACATATGGATATTGCTTCATCTGTTCAAGCAGCTATAGAAGAAGAGACGTTTAAGATTACGTATTATCTTCATAGATTAACCGGCTCTGGTAATCTCTGTATAGCTGGGGATTTGGCCTTAAATTGTTTATTAAATACAAAAATTTTAAAGCAGGGAATATTTAAAAATTTATGGATTCAGCCTGCCTCAACCGATGCTGGTTGTGCTATAGGCGTAGCCTTTTTAATCTGGCATAGGTATCTCAGTAAAAATCTTTTAGATACAAAAGAAGATTTAATGAAATCGGCTTTCTTGGGTCCTTCGTATAGCGATAATGATATTGAGAAATTCTTGAGGCAGCAGAATATAATTTATAAAAAGTTAGACTATTCAAATGTGCCGGGATTTACCGCAGAATTAGTGGCTAAAGGCAAGGTAGTGGGATGGTTTCAGGGAAGGCTTGAGTTTGGTCCCCGCGCCTTAGGGGCGCGTTCTATTTTAGCGGATAGCCGTGATATGAAGATACATGACAGAATAAACCTAAGGGTTAAATTCAGGGAGCCATTTAGGCCATTAGCGCCTGTAATTCTTGCAGAAAAGACTGGAGAATATTTTGACTTAGACAAAGAAAACCCCTACATGCTATTAGTAGCTGGCGTAAAGGAAGATAAACGTAAAGAAATTCCCGCCGTAATACATATTGATAATTCCAGTCGTGTCCAGACCATAAAAAGGGATAAGCACCCCCTATATTATGATACGATATATGAATTCTATAAAAAAACGGGTTGTCCGGTAATAATAAATACTTCTTTTAATACGAAGGACGAACCAATTGTTTTAAGCCCCCAGGATGCATATGTATGTTTCCAGAAAAGCGATATAGATTATTTAATTATGGGAAGTTTCCTGCTGGATAAAAGAGAACAGAAAAAACTCTAGAACGATATAAGATAGCAGGAAGCCTTTGCGTTAGATTAAAATGATTTCAAGCTTAAAAACTACATTACTTGTCCTTACTCTCAATGAAATA
Source organism: uncultured Planctomycetales bacterium (assembly GCA_964405005.1). Classification (GTDB taxonomy): domain Bacteria; phylum Omnitrophota; class Gorgyraeia; order Gygaellales; family Profunditerraquicolaceae; genus CAYOMI01. The sequence continues at coordinate 5,335 of CAYOMI010000089.1, forward strand.
GAAGGGATGAAACAAATTATGCCCCGCATTGATCCGGCGTGGTGCGACCAGATACTCGTGATGGACGGCGGCTCTACGGATGGTACAGTAGAATATGCCAGATCAAAAGGATATTGATATTGCCTTTCAAAAAGTCAAGGGTTTGCGTTCGGCTTATATTGAGGCATTAGAGTACGTTAAGGGTGATGCAGTAATATATTTTAGCCCAGATGGAAATTCTATTCCTGAGTTAATCACCAAGCTAATTGAAAGAATTCAAGAGGGCTATGATATGGTTATTGTCTCCAGATACAGGGAAGGTGCAAGAAGCCACGATGACAGCTGCTTCACGCGCTTGGTAAATTGGACTGTAACAAAAGTTATAAATTTATTCTTCGGGGGGCATTATACAGATGCAATGGTAATCTACCGGGCTATTAGAGTGGATATTTTTAAAAAATTGGGATTAGACAAGCCCAATCCCTTTATTGCCTGGGCAGAAAACAAACTAAAGACAATTGTTGGTCTTGAGGCGCAGCTTTCCATTCGTTGCGCGAAAAATAGAATAAAGACTATTGAGATTCCCGGAGATGAGCCTGTGCGTATTGGCGGCATGACAAAAATGAAACATTTACGTTGTGGTATTGTTTTGTTATTGTTGATATTGTGTGAATTTTTTAGAAGGAGCATAAGATGAAAAGAACTTTAATTATATTTATTATTCTCTTAGTCTTGTTTGTAGTCATATTTAAACAAAATACCGATCCAAAAATCATACTTAAGAAATTGGTTGATAAGGGAGATATAAAACAAGGCGATCTGGTTTATAGGATTTATTTTCTGGGAGTTATTCCTTTAGGCGAGGCAGTTCTAAAGGCTGCTAAGATTGAAGTTTATAATGGCAAAGAGGTTTATCATTTGAGTGCCACTGCTTCTGCTTTAAAGTTTATTTCCAAGATCTTTAAGGTTTCCGCTGTTCTTGACTCTTATGTAGACAAGGAACTCTTAAGTCCAGTTTTATTTAAGAGAGAAGTTGTTTCTCCAGGAAAAGAACCAGCCCATCGTGAAGTTTATTATGACCAGGTAGCTGGGATTATGACAATAGAAAACCAGAAGCGACAGATATTTTCCCATACTCAAGACCCACTATCAGCAATTTTTAATCTCAAAAAGATAGATTTTGATAAGATAAAAGATATAGAGATGAATATAAATACTAATCAGAAAAATTATATTTTAAAAGGAACTGCTAAGCAGCAAGAAATATTATTAGGTAAAAAAACATATAAGATTGTTTTAGCCAGAGCCGAGATTAAAAGAAGGGATAAGAATCCTTATCATAAGTCAAAAATTACTATGGTATTATTAAAAGATAAAGAAAATATCCCTGTTTTGATAAAAGTTCTTGCCAGCGGATTTTTAATAAACGCCAGGCTTGTAGACATAGAGTAATATAAAACATTTTTAAACATGCATAAAGAACATACACGGTTTGACAACATAGCCTCA